>WHTS01000014.1 GCA_009377585.1 Betaproteobacteria bacterium | reverse complement strand
GAAACTGCACCCGGTTCATCGCCATGGTTCACCTCGTCTTGTCGGTGAACCACATCATGCGCATCCCACTGGCTCACCAAGTGAGCCCGCTGAAGAATGTCGCTAATCAGGTTTCCTTTTGTGTGCGTGGGCTGTTCCACGCATTTCCTTTCCAGATGTCCTGCAACGTCACGATCCGGCCAAGCGGCCATCGCTTCACGATGGACGCCGACGAAACGGTGCTCGCCGCCGCGCTGCGCGAGGGGTTCAACCTGCCCTACGGCTGCCGCAACGGCGCCTGCGGCACCTGCAAGGGGCGGCTGCTCGCCGGCAAGGTCGATTACGGCGACTATCAGTCCACCGCCCTGAGCGAGGCCGAGCGCGCGAACGGCCTGGCGCTCTTCTGCTGCGCCAGGCCCCTGGGCGATGTGGAGATCGAGTGCCGGGAAGTGGGCGCGGCCAAGGACATCCAGATCCGCAAGATGCCGTGCCGGGTGGAGCGCATGGAGCGCGCGGCCGAGGATGTGATGGTCGTGCAGCTGCGCCTGCCGCAGAGCGAACGGCTGCAGTATCTCGCCGGCCAGTATGTCGACATCATCATGAAGGACGGGCAGCGGCGCAGCTTCTCGATGGCCAACGCCCCGCACGCCGACGAGCTGCTGCAGCTGCACATCCGCAACTACGGCGGTACCTTCTCGTGCCACGTGTTCGAGCGCATGAAGGTGCGCGACATCCTGCGCTTCGAAGGCCCCTATGGCAGCTTCTTCCTGCGCGAGGAGAGCGCCAAGCCGATCATCCTGCTCGCAAGCGGAACCGGGTTCGCGCCCATCAAGGCGATCGTCGAGCACGTCTTTCACGTCGGAACCACGCGTCCCATCCGCCTGTATTGGGGCGGACGACGGCGCTCGGACCTGTACATGAACGCGCTCGCCGAGCAGTGGGTAGCCGAGCACCCGGGTTTCGGCTACGTGCCGGTATTGTCCGAGCCGAGCATCGAGGATGACTGGAGCGGCCGGCTCGACCTGGTGCACCGCGCGGTCATGGCCGACTACCCGGATCTCTCCGCCCACCAGGTCTACGCCTGCGGCAATCCACTCATGGTGGAAGCCGCGCGCACCGACTTCACTCTCCGCTGCGGCCTGCCGGAAGAAGAATTCTTCTCCGACGCCTTCACGCCTGCGTCGGCTCCGCCGCCGGCGCCGGCATGAGCGGCAACTGCGGTCGCGGCTCGATCTCGTGTTCGGCGAGCCGCAAGCTCGCCTGGTAGTGGGACTGCGCGGCATCGGCTTCGCCCAGGCCCTCGTGCAGACGCGCGAGCTCGATGTGGGCCTGGAAGCTCTGCTCCAGCGACAGGCTCGCCTCGATGTAACTCTTCGCCTTGCCCCACAGTTGACTGCGCGCGCATAACCGGCCGAGCGCCAGCAACAGCGCGGGATCGGTCGGATGGGCCCGCAGCCAGCCTTCGGCGCGCTCGATCTGGCGCCGCGGGTCGGATGCGCTGCAGACGCCATACAGCGCCACCAGCTCGCTATCCCAATTGCGCTCGAGACTTTGTTGGACGAGCGTGAGCGCCTCGTCGAACAAGCGCAGGCGGGCGAACGCATGCGCGGCGCACGCGGCGATCTTGACATCCTGGCGCTCGCGCGCAGCGAGCCGCTGCCAGTACTCGCGCAGCTCGTCCGCGTCGCGCGCCTTGCGCGCGATGTTCTCGCCGATCGCGTGCCGGCGCAGCTCCGCTGCCTGCGTCTCGTCGAGCGCCTGCGCGCGCTCGAGCTGGCTGACGAGCTCGAGATAGCGGTCCCAGTTGCGTGCCTGTTGCTGGGCCTTCAACTCCAGGCGCAGCGCCGCCGTATGCTTGCGCGGCAACCGTTCCAGGGCGGCAAGCGCCGCCTGGTATTGGCGCGCGTGCAGCATCAGCTCCGCCTGCGCCACGATGCGCATGGTCTGATCGGCGTCGTGGTAGTAGGCCGAGCGGGCAAGGTACGAATCGCGCCGCTCGAAGGCGCGCAGCTCGTGCGCCGCGCGCGCCGCAATCACCGCCGCGAGCCCGCTGTGCTCCTTCAGCTCGATGGATTGGGCGGCAACCTTTTCCGCCTGGGCATAGCGGCCCTCGAAATACGCGCGCAGCGCGGCGTACAGCGAGTCGGCGGCGCGCTCGAGCCGGCGGCGCTCGCGAAACCGGCGCACCTGGTTGGGCAGCCGCAGCGCGTGCGCCAGCGCCCGCAGCAGGGCGTAGAGCGCGGCGAAACCGATCAGCATCAGCGCGATCAGGAAGTTGAGCGAGAGCTCGACCCGGTAAGGATGCAGCACCAGCAGCACGTAGCCGGCGTTGTAGCGCGCGGCCAGCGTGATCGCGACCGCGAGAGCGGCGAGCAGCAGAACCCAGAACAGCGCGCGCACCTAGCGCGCTCCCTGCTCGCGCGTGAGCTTGTAGTCGCGCACCGCGTTCAAGCTCGCATCGATGTCCGGCACATCGATGGCGACGTCGACCTGGGCAAGTTGCTTGAGCGTCGTCATCGCCCCGGAAAGACTGGGATGGCGGGTGTCGTAGAAGCGCTGGACCCATTGCAGCGCCTCGGCGAGATCGTTGCGATAGGACTTGCCGTCCCGCTGCAGCAAGGCGATTCGCGCCGACAACAGCCGCAGTTTGAGATTCTCGCGCAGGAAGAACTCCTGCCCCGGATCGATCAACGGCAACTCGGGCCGCTCGACCGTCTGGATGCGGACGAGGCTGCGCAGGTCCTGCCACATCTCGCGTGCCAGGCGCCTGAACGGATTGGCTTCCTCCACGGCCTGCGGCAGCGGCTCGGGCGGGGGGCGCTGCTGCATCGCAATCGGCAGGGTGCCGATGGCGTCCATCAGGTTGTCGATCTTGACCGTGATCCCGACCACGTCGACGAAGGGCGAGCGTTGCAGCCGGTCGATGTCGCGCTCGATCACCTTACGCAGCGGCGCGAGCTGCGGCCGGTCGACGCGCTGCAGGCGAGCGTCGGCGGTCTGCAGCGCGAGCAAGGCGGCCTTCACGTTGCCGGCAAGTTGCAGCTGCTGCGCGGCGATGTTGAGCGTCTGCTCGATCTCGGCCAGCGCCCATTCGTCGCTGCCGCGCGACAGTTGCTGATACATCGCCTCGAGCGCGACTTGCTGGCTCTGCGATTCGGCGAGCCCGCCTTCGAGCGTGGTCACCTGCCCTTCCACCTCGCGCACGCGCGCTCGCAGCTCCTGCACCGTCTCGAGCGCCAGCTTGTTGCGCGTATCGCCTTCGGTGAGCCGGCGCGCGAGCTCTTCCTCCAGCGCGGCCACCTGGTTACGCGTGTCGTACCACTGCCAGCCGACAATGCCCGCGGCGGCGAAGATGACGGCGAGCAGCACGCCCACGGGCACCGCGCCGACTCGGCCAAGATCGCGATTCGCGCGCGGGCGCGAGTCGGCGGCGCTTGCCGGAGATCCTTCGGCGGCGGTTTGCGGCGGTGTCGAATGCTCGGTCGTGGGCTGCTCGCTCATGGTCCCTATTCTACGAGCCCAAGCCGAGGTAGCGGGCGATCGCACCGACCATCGCCTCGTCGCCCGGGTCGGCGACAACCACGTCCGCGATGCCGAGGTCGCGGGCACGCGCGGCGATGCGTTCGTGCGGCACGAACAGAGCCGTCTTGCGCAGCCAATGGCGCCCAAGGGTGCCCAGCATGTCGAACAGGTTGCTCAGGCCTTCGCTGCTGGTGACGGTGACGGCATGGATTTCGCCCTGGGTCCATGCGCGCAGCAACATCTGAACGTCGGCCTGCGGGCGCGTGCGTCGATAGCATTCGGCGTATTCCACCCTGGCGCCGTGGCGCACGAGCGTATCGCCGAGCAACTCGCGCCCGCCCACGCCGCGAAAAATGAGCACCGAGCGGCCGCGCAGATCGGCGAGCTGCGGCAAGGCCAGCAGCGCTTCGCTGTCGGCCCCGCTCTCGGGCACGAGCACGTTGGCCGCGCCGAGACGTTGCAGCTCGCGTGCGGAGCCCTTGCCGACGGCGGCGAGTTGCAACCCGGGCGGGAGCTCGCGCCGGCGCCGGACCAGATTCAGCCCACGGCTCGCGGCGGTGGGGCTGACGAAGATTGCCAGATCGAAGCTTTCCAGCCGGTCCACGAGAGCGCGCAGCGCGCGCGAATCGAGTGCATCGACGATCTCCAGCGCCGGAAAGGCGATGGGGCGTCCGCCCGCGGCCTTCACCAGGGCGATCAGTCCGTGCGCCTGGTCGCGGGGCCGCGTGATCACGATCCCGCGGCCAGCGAGGTTCGAGCTGTTCTCTTGCCCGCCGCCGGATTGCGCCACTTCAGCCGCGCGCTTCCAATTCGGCCAGAAGCGCATCCGCGCCCTGCGCCCGCAACGCCGCCGCCACCTCGGCGCCCAGGGCTTCGGGTTCGGCCGCGGAACCGGACGCCTGCGCGCTCACGAGCCGACTGCCGTCCGGCAACGCGACGAAAGCGCGCAGCTCGAGCGTCGTGCCTTCGCATTCGGCGTACGCGCCGAGCGGAACCTGGCAGCTTCCGCCCAGCAACCGCGATACCACGCGCTCGGCCGTCACCGCGCAGGCGCTCGTCGGGTCCTGCAGGGGGGCGATCAACTCGAGCGCGTCCCGGTCGGCGGCAAGGCATTCGATGCCCAATGCGCCCTGCCCCGGAGCGGGCAGACTCGTCTCGACGCTGAGCAATTGGCGGATGCGCCCGGCCAACCCCAGGCGCTCGAGGCCCGCGGCGGCGAGGATCAACGCATCGAGCTCGCCTTCATCGAGCTTGCGCAGGCGCGATTGCACGTTGCCGCGCACGGGCCGGACCACAAGCGCCGGGTAGCGGGAGCGCAGCTGCGCCTCTCGCCGCAGGCTGGAGGTGCCGACGCGGGCGCCCGGCGGCAGCGAGGCGAGATCCGGGTAAGCGTTGGAAACGAGCGCATCGCGCGCATCCTCGCGCGCCAGGATCGCGCCGATCGTGAACCCGTCCGGAAGCTGCATCGGCACATCCTTCATGGAGTGCACGGCGATGCGCGCGCGGCCGGCCGAGAGCGCGTTCTCGAGCTCCTTGACGAACAATCCCTTTCCGCCGATCTTGGCGAGCGAGCGGTCGAGGATGCGGTCGCCGCGCGTGCTCATGGCGACGATCTCGATAGTGCAGTCGGGGTGCTGCGCGCGCAGCCGATCGCCAACGTGATTGGCCTGCCACAATGCGAGCTCGCTCGCCCGCGAAGCGATGGCGATGGTGCGCAGCCTCATCGGCGCCTGCGCGCTGCCAGCGCCGTCCCGGTGTGCATGGGCATGGATATGGCTTGGGGCATGAGAGACCGCTGCGTACGCCCGGAGAACCGCCGCGATGACGTCGACCGATTCTAGCACGCGACCCTACGCCGACCCGGGGGCGCACGACGGCCTGAGCGCCGAGGACCAGCCGCTGCGCGAGGACGTGCGCCTGCTCGGACGTCTCCTGGGCGACACCTTGCGCGAGCAGGAGGGCGCGCCCGCTTTCGACCGCATCGAGCACATCCGCCAAACCGCGCTGCGCTTTCGCCGCGGCGGCGAGGAGCGCGCGCGTGAAGCGCTGCAGGACTTGCTGGCAAGGCTGGACGAGCTCGAAGCGACCGCCGTGGTGCGCGCATTCAGCTTCTTCGCGCAGCTCGCCAATATCGCCGAAGACGTGCACCATGACCGCCTGCGGCGCCTGCGCCAGGCGCGCGGCTGCGAGCCCGAGCCTGGCAGCATCGAATGCACGCTGCAGCGCTTGGCACAGGCGGGGGTGCCCCACTCGCGGCTCGAGGCGATCTTGACGCGCGCGCGGGTGTCGCCGGTGCTGACCGCGCACCCGACCGAGGTGCAGCGCAAGAGCATTCTCGATTGCCAGCGCGAGATCGCCTCGCTGCTGCGCAGGCGCGCCCGCATGAGCCTCACACCGCCGGAGCTCGCCGAAAACGAAGAGGCCTTGCGCCGCGCCATCACGACCCTGTGGCAGACACGGATCCTGCGCTCGGTGCAACTGACGGTGGAGGACGAGATCGAGAACGGGCTCGCCTACTATCGCTACACGTTCCTGCAGCAGATCCCGCTGCTGTACGCGCATATCGAGCAGCGCCTGGAAGCCTGCTGGGGCCGACCGGTCCATCTGCCCGCACTGCTCAGGATCGGAAGCTGGATCGGCGGCGATCGCGACGGTAATCCGTCCGTCGACGCGGCTGCGCTGCGCACTGCGGTCGCGCGCCAGGCGCGGATTGCGTTCGAGCACTACCTTACCGAGATCCGGGCGCTGGTGGCCGAGCTCAGCATGGCGCGACGGCTGGTGAACGTGAGCGCGGAGCTCGAGCGCCTGGCGGCCTCGTCTCCCGACGACTCGGTGCACCGCGTCGACGAGCCCTACCGGCAGGCGCTCGCCGCCATCCATGCGCGCCTGGCCGCCACGGCGCACGCAGCCGGCGTAGCGCAGGCGCTGGCGGCAAGCAACGCGGACGCCTACCCGTCGCACGCCGAATTCCTGCAAGACCTCGACGTTCTGGCCGCGTCGCTCGGCGCGCACGGCGGCGCGCGCATCGCGGGCGGACGATTGGGGAGCCTGCGGCGCGCGGTCGAAGTGTTCGCGTTCCACCTGGCACCGCTGGATCTGCGCCAGCATTCGAGCGTGCATTGCGCATGCGTCGGCGAGCTGTTCGAGCGCGGCGCGCACCGCCCCGGCTACACGGCGCTCGACGAAGCCGAGCGGCGCAGCTGGCTGCTCGCAGAGCTCGCGCTGGTGCGCCCGCTGCGCTCGCCCTTCGTGCAATACAGCGCGCAGACGGCATCCGAGCTCGCGATCCTGGACGCCGCCGCCGATACGCATCGGCGCAATGGCGCCGGGGCATATCGGGGCAATGGCGCCGGTGCGCTCGGTGCGGCCATCGTCTCCAAGACCGACGCAGCGAGCGACCTGCTCGAGCTCGCGCTCCTGCTGAAGGAGGTGGGGCTGCTGCGTGCGGGCGAAGCGCCCAGCCTGCACATCGATATCGTGCCGCTGTTCGAGACGATCGACGACCTGCGCTGCTCGCACACGATCATGGACGAGCTGCTCGCGATTCCCCGCTACCGCGATCTCCTCGCCGGCCGCGGCGACACCCAGGAGGTCATGCTGGGCTACTCGGACAGCAACAAGGACGGCGGCTTCGTCACCGCCAACTGGGAGCTCTACAAGGCGGAGGTCGCGCTGGTGCGGGTGTGCACGCGCCATGGCGTGCGCCTGCGCCTGTTCCACGGCCGCGGCGGCAGCGTCGGCCGCGGCGGCGGCCCGAGCTACCAGGCGATCCTCGCCCAGCCTGCCGGCGCCGTGCATGGGCAGCTGCGGCTCACCGAGCAGGGCGAGGTCATCGCCAGCAAGTACGCCGACCCCGACACCGGGCGCGAGAACCTGGAAACCCTGGTAGCGGCTACGCTGGAAGCGAGCCTGCTCGGCCCGGACGAAATGGACGAGGACATGAGCGCATTTCACCGGGCGATGGAGGAGCTGTCGCAGGACGCCTACCGCGCCTACCGCGAGCTGGTTTACGAAACCGACGGCTTCGTGCGCTATTTTCGGGAAGCGACGCCGATCAGCGAGATCGCCGACCTGCACATCGGCAGCCGGCCGGCCTCGCGCCGCGCCAGCGGCAGCATCGAAGATCTGCGCGCGATTCCATGGGTGTTTAGCTGGTCGCTCGCGCGTGTCATGCTGCCCGGCTGGTACGGGTTCGGCGCGGCGGTGCGCAACTACGTCGACCGGCATGGCGAGCCGGGGCGCAAGCAGCTCGAGCAGATGCACCGCGAATGGCCGTTCCTGCGCGCGTTGCTCTCCAACATGGACATGGTGCTCGGCAAATCCGACATCGCGATCGCCTCGCGCTATGCCGAGCTCGTAACCGATGCGGCGCTACGCACGCGCGTATTCGAAACCATTCGCCGCGAGTGGGAGCTTGCCTGCGAAGCGCTGCTCGCCATCACGGGAAGCCGCGAGCTGCTCGGCAGCAATCCCGCGCTTGCGCGCAGCTTCCGCAACCGCCAGCCCTACCTTGATCCGCTCAATCACCTGCAAGTCGACCTGCTGCGTCGCTACCGCGCCGGCGATACGGGCGATCAGACCAAGCGGGCGATCCTGCTGTCGATCAACGGTATTGCGGCCGGGCTGCGCAACAGCGGCTGACGCGATGTCTCGAAGATGCTCTGTAGAGCGTCTTTCCCGCGCAGGCGGGAATCCAGGAACGCTGGATCCTTCCGGGCTCCCGCCTGCGCGGGAGTGACGATCAGTAGGTAGATCAGAGCATCCTTTGACGCGTCCAAGCGAATTGCCCCCAGGTGCCCCTGGATTCCCGTTGTCACGGGAACGACGACATCAACTAGCGCACGAGTTCGCGCACGACGTGCTGCTGGCGCCGCGAGACGGCGAGCTTCTCGTCGATGCCGTTGAGCATCACCACCCAGTGGCCTTCGCCATCGTCCTGCACGCGCTCGAAGCCGCGAATGGCCTCGCGCGCCACCAGGCAGTTGCGGTGGACGCGCAGGTAGCGCCCGGCGAACTCCTGCTCGAGCTTGGTAAGCGACTCCTCCAGCAGGTACTCGCGCGCGCTAGTGCGCGCGGTCACGTACTTGAGCTCGGCCTTGAGATAGACGATCTCGGCGATCGGGATGAGATGGATGCGCCCGCGCTCCTGCGCGCACAGGTTGGTGCGTGCTTCCGGGCGCAGCGTGCGCAACGCCTCGTCCGCCGGCGGCTTGGCCGCGCGCGCGCGTGTGAGCGCTTCTTCCAGGCGGGCGGCGCGGATGGGCTTCAGCAGGTAGTCGACGGCGTGCACCTCGAACGCCTTGATGGCATAGGCATCGAAAGCGGTGGTGAAGACGATCGCGGGCGAGCGCGGCAGCTTCTGCAGGTGACGCGCGACTTCGAGCCCGTCGATCTCGGGCATGCGGATGTCGAGCAGCACGACGTCCGGGGACTGCATGGCGGCGAGCTCGAGGGCCTGGCGTCCGTTGGCCGCCTCGCCCACCACCTCGAGCAGCAGGCGATCGGAAAGGTCCGCCACCAGCTCGCGCAAGCGCCGGCGCGCGGGTAGCTCGTCGTCGACCACGAGGATCTTGAGGGGTGGGGTCGTGTTCATGCGCGCGCGGGACGGTAGGGCAGCGTGATGTGCACCTGGTAGGCGTGGTTGTCGACGGTGGTCTTCAGGCTCGCCTCGGCGTCGAAGTGCAACTGCAGGCGCTCGCGGATGTTGTTGAGCGCCATCTTGTTGCCGGCGTGATGATTGCCTTCGGTCTTGTAGGGGTTGCGCAGCACCGCATGCACCTGGTCTCCTTTGCGATAGACGTTGATGCTGACCACACCGGGCTCCGCGCGCGGCTCGATGCCGTGATAAACGGCGTTCTCAAGCAAGGGCTGGAGCACCAGCGGCGGCACCATGGCGTCGGCCGGCATCCTGTCGACATGCCATTCGACCTTGAGCCGCTCGCCCAGGCGTAATTGCTCGAGGTCGAGGTACTGCCGGCACAGCTCGATCTCGCGTTTGAGCGGCGTGAGCTCGCGATTGTCCGCCATCAGAACGCGGAACAGCTCGGCCATGTCCTCGAGCGCGGTTTCGGCGCGCTTGGGCTCGGAGCGGATGAGCGACAGCACGGCGTTGATGCTGTTGAACAGAAAGTGCGGCCGAATGCGCGCCTGCAGCGCCTGCAAACGGGCTTCGGTGAGCGCCGGCGAGAGCGCCCGCCCGCGCAAGTCGAAGTAGCCAGCCAGGAGCGCGACGATGATCACGGTATACAGCCAATGACGCTCCAGCGCCCCGGGGGAGATGCCCAGCAGAGTGTCCTGCAGCCGGTAGGCCGCGGCGGTGCCGGCCAGGCACAGCGCGAATACCAGCACCATGCCAGTGCCATACGACAAGCGCCGCAGCCACCGGCTGGCCATGGCCAGCAGGCAAAGATCGAACAGCAGCGGTAGAAGTGCCGCGCCCGCCAGCAGCAGCAGCTCGCGCACGAAGTCGGCGGCGCTGGCAGAGCGCGCCAGGGCGATCAGCAGGCCGAACAGGCAGGCGCCGAGCAGAATGCGCGCCAGCACGCCGAGGTTGGCAAGATCGGGCAGGGCGTTCGGAGCAGCGTTTTGTCTTATACTCGCCATGAACCAGTGGCAGCCCGGACGGTGCGCTCGAGCGCGCGGCTTCGCTGCGATGTGCGACGAATCGGCTCCACCCTTCTCCCCCCGACGCGCGACCCGTTGGAAGCCCGGTGTCGAAGATGCCGCAAGGGTTGCACATGCCCCGGTCTTTGACAAGCTCGAACGCTTATGCCGAACACCGCCCGCAAATCCCGCAGCCGCTGGTCCGGCCGTTTCAGCGAACCGGTGGCGGAACGCGTGGCGGCCTATACCGCTTCGGTGAATTTCGACCAGCGCCTCGCGCAAGTGGATATCGCCGGCTCGCTCGCACACGCGCGCATGCTGGCGGCACAGGCGATCATCAGCCGGCGCGACCTCGCCGCCATCGAGCGCGGCATGAAGCGCATCCGGGCCGACATCGAGGCCGGAAGCTTCGAATGGTCGATCGAGCGCGAGGATGTGCATTTCAATATCGAGCGCCGCTTGACCGAGCTCATCGGCGAAGCCGGCAAGCGGCTGCATACCGCGCGCTCGCGCAACGACCAGGTGGCGACCGACGTGCGCATGTATCTGCGTGCGGCGATCGATGAAATTCTCGATCTTCTGCACGCGCTGCGCGCGGCGCTGGTCGAATTGGCGCAAACCCATGCCGCCACCCTCATGCCGGGCTTCACCCACCTGCAGGTCGCCCAGCCGGTGACCTTCGGTCACCACCTGCTCGCCTATTTCGAGATGTTCACGCGCGATGCGGGGCGGCTCGCCGACTGCCGCAGGCGCCTGAACGTGCTGCCGCTCGGCTCGGCGGCGCTGGCGGGCACGAGCTTCCCGATCGATCGTGCACGCGTGGCGCGCGAGCTGGGGTTCGAGGCCGTGTGCGAGAACTCCCTGGACGCCGTCTCCGATCGCGACTTCGCGATCGAGTTCTGTGCCTGCGCGGCGATCATGATGATGCATGTATCGCGCCTGGCCGAGGAGCTGGTGCTATGGATGAGCCCGCGCTTCGGCTTCATCGACCTGCCCGACCGCTTCTGCACCGGCTCGTCGATCATGCCGCAGAAGAAGAACCCGGACGTGCCCGAGCTTGCGCGCGGCAAGAGCGGACGCGTATACGGGCACCTGGTGGCGCTGCTCACGCTGATGAAAAGCCAGCCGCTCGCTTATAACAAGGACAATCAGGAAGACAAGGAGCCGTTGTTCGATACGGTGGACACGCTCACCGCAACGCTCGCGATCGTGGCCGAGATGCTGCCGGGTATGCGCGTGAATGCGCAGGCAATGCGCGCGGCCGCGCTGCAAGGCTACGCGACCGCGACCGATCTGGCCGACTACCTGGTGCGCAAGGGGTTGCCGTTTCGCGACGCGCACGAAGCCGTCGGACTTGCCGTGCGCCATGCCGTCGCCAAGGGCTGCGATCTGTCGCAACTGAGCCTGGCTGAGCTACGCCGATTCTCCGCCCTGATCGAACCCGATGTCGCCGCTGTTCTCACGCTCGAAGGCTCGGTCGATGCGAGGAGCCATCCCGGCGGGACAGCACCCAGGCAGGTCCGCCGCGCGGCCGCGCAAGCCCGGCGCAAGCTCGTCCGGGAAGCCGCGCTCAGGCAGGCGATGCCCGGCCGGGCGCCAGGGCGCTGAGCGCGGCGCTCGTTCGAGGCCGCTGTGCCAGCGCGCGCCATCACGGGCGGGCGTTTCCCGGGCCGCTCGTGCGGTTCTTGCGCTCGTTGCGCCAGATCGCAATGCCGATCCAGGCGCAGACGCCGACGAAAATCCCCAGGAACACGATGACCCATACCACGCTCACCGTGGGCGCGGGCGCGACGGCGGCGCCTTCGTCCATGGCCTGGGCAAAACAGGTGCTGGCGAGGAGCGAGAGCAAGATCGCCAGGGCGCGATCGGACATGGCTTTCATGGTTTCTCCCGTAGAGAGCGACGCAAGGCAATCGCGGCGGACTGCGGCTTGCGCGGTGTATCGATCCTGGGGTGCGATTCAGGCCGCGATATTCGCCGCTGCGGCTTACGACACCCTTACGCGAACCCGGTAGCACGAGGCTTGCGGAGCCCACGCTCACTCGCCACGATTCGTTGGTCCGTATTAGCATTTCGGGTTTCGGCCACGCTATCGAGCTCCGCTTCTCACACAGGATCCATCCGCATTGAACCTCGAAAACCCTTCGATCGATTGGCTTCCCCTCCTGATCATCGCCGCTTCGGCGGCGGTGATGATATTCCTCGCTCGCCGCGCGATGCGCGGGATGAATCAGCAGGACTGGCTCCTGCTGCGCAAAGCCCGCTCGACGGGCGCGGACCTGAAGCTGCCGCAGTCGGTCAGCTTCGTGGTATTCGCCGCCACCGAGGCGGTAGGCGCCGAGCTGGCCGAAAGGATGCGGCGCGAGGGCCTCGAGACGACGATGAAGCAAGCGCAGATTCAGTTCGCGCGCAACCGCAACAAGCCAGGCTCGCCGCAGGACGGCTGGCTCGTCTCCGGCACCCGCTCGCTACTGATCGTGCCCGAAACGCTGACCCCGATCCGCAAGACGCTGACCGAGATGGCGACCGAGCACAAGGCGCTTTATCTCGGCTGGCAGCTCGCCCACACGGTTGCCCCGCTGAACACGAACACGCAACCGCTCGCCGGCAGCGGCCAGGCGAGCAACCAGGCCGCCGCCTCCGAGCGCACGCCACAATAAAAAGACCGGCTGCCGGAGCCGGTCTTGAGATCGCGCGCCGGCGGCAGGGACCGTGGCCGGAACGCGTGGGTTCGGTGCGGGAAAAAACCCGCGCCTTATGCTCTCGAGCGAGCGGATGCCAGTCCTTCCTCTATCCCGCCGTTACCCCTCCACCCTCGCTATTTAGCTTGATACGGCGAAGGCCGTATCGTTGCGATCGATACGGCGAACCAAGCCTGCATGCATCTTAGCCGCCATGCCGTGCTCACTGCTTCGCGCTGTACTTCTTGTACTTGGGCAGCATCCGCAGCGGCTGCTTGAAGGCATCGCGCCGGAACGGATCGCCCAGCTCGCGCGTGAGCATGAGGTTGATGACGGTGGGCCGGTTCGACTTGACCGCGCCGCGCAGCGCATCGCCCACCTCGTCCACGTGCTCCACCGTGATCCCGTTTGCCCCCATGGCCTCGGCCACGTCGGCGAAATTGGGGTTTTTCAGGTTGGTGCCGAGAAAGCGGTTGTTGAAGTAGTCGATCTGGTTCTTCTTCTCCGCACCCCACTGGCCGTTGTTGAACACCACCGCGACCACCGGGATGTTCTCGCGCACGCAGGTCATGACCTCGGCCAGGCTCATCCCCCAGGCGCCGTCGCCGACGTACGCGATCGCCGGCCGGTCGGGACGGCCGACCTTGGCGCCGATCATCGCCGGGTAGGAGTAGCCGCAATTGCCGAAGCTCATCGCCGCCAGGAACGACGGCCCGCCCTCGAAATGCAGATACGAGTTGGACACCGAGCAGACGTTGCCGATGTCGGTGGAAACCATGGCATTGCGCGGCATCGCCTTGGCGAGCGCGGCCAGCGCCTGGCGCGGCCCGATGCGGCCCTTTTCGTTCGGGCTGGGCCAGTTGGCGAGCTCTTCGGTCCAGGCTTCCTTCTCCTTCTTCACTTCCGCCAGCCGCGCCTTGTTGGGCGCCGCCTTGCCGCGCGCCTTCAGCCGTCCCAGCAGCTCGATCGCGGCCGCCTTGGCGTCGCCGCAGATGCCGAGCGAGATCTTCTTCACCAGGCCCAGCATGCGCGGGTTGGCGTCGATCTGGATGATCTTCGCGTCCTTGGGCCAGTAGTCGAAGCCGTACTGCGGCAAGGTGCCGAAGGGACCCAGGCGGCTGCCGAGCGCGAGCACGACGTCGGCCTTGTTGATGACCCGCATGGCGGCCTTCGAGCCCATGTAGCCGAGCGGACCGCAGCAAAGCGGATGATTGGCCGGGAACGAGTCGTTGTGCAGGTAGCTGTTGACCACCGGTGCGCTCAGATACTCGGCGAGCGCGATGCACTCCTGCATGCTGTCGGCCATGATGACGCCGCCGCCCGACAGGATCACCGGGAACTTGGCCTTGGCCAGCATATCGGCCGCGGCATCGAGCGATTCCGGGCCGCCCGCGCCGCGCTCGATGCGGATCGGTTTCGGGATCTCGATCTCGATATCGCCGTAGAAGTAATCGCGCGGGATGTTGATCTGCACCGGACCGCGTTCGTCCATGGCGATGTCGAACGCGCGCGAGGTAAGCTCGGCGATGCGCTGCGGCGAATTCAGGTGCACCTGCCACTTGGTGATCTTGGAGAAGATCGGCATCTGCTCCGTTTCCTGAAAGCCGCCCAGGCCCATCGTCAGGCTGCCGGACTCGGGGGTGATCGCGATCACCGGCGAATGCGCCCAGTAGGCGGCGGCGATGCCGGTGACGAAATTGGTGATGCCGGGTCCGTTCTGGGCGATGCAGACGCCGTGCTTGCCGGTTACGCGCGAATAGCCATCCGCCATGTGGGCGGCATTCTGCTCGTGCGCCACCGAGACGAAGCGGATCCCGGCCAGGGGGAACAGATCGTGGGCGTCCATGTAGGCCGAACCCACGATACCGAACGTATCTTTGACGCCTTGCGCCACCAGGGTTTCGACGAAGGCTTCCGATGGCGTCAAGCGGATCTTGCCGGTCGCTGCGGCGGCCTTGGCGACGGCTTTGGATTCGGCAGCGGTGTTTTTCATGGACCATCCCCTTACGTAATACGTAATCGACGCGATACGGCGCACCACCTCCGAAGGTCGGCGCGGCCGCGAGAAAATGGCGGCTTCGAGTGTAATGCTCGCCGCAGACCGGTGCAATGGAAGCCACGACATGGAAGCCACGACATGGAAGCCACGACATGGAAGCCACGACATGGAAGCCACGCGCATGCAAGCCATGCGCCGTGCAAGCCATGCGCGGTGCAAGCCTTGCGCGGCCGCGCCCGGCGATCGTCATGCCGGCGTTCTAGCGCGCGGCCCGGGTGCACCACCCCGTCCGCGCGTTTGCGCGTCCCGCCCCTCCTTGTCAGGAGGGGAACAACGTGCGCAACATTCACTAGCGAATTAGGCGTTGTTGACATTCTCGGCGATCCGGTCGGCCATGTAGTCGATGCCCATCGGCCGGTCGTCGACCTGGCAGTGCTCGGCGCCGCCGTCTTCCTCGGTGTAGATCTTCAGCGTCTTGTTGCTTGCGCCGATCTTCTCGTAGAGCGTGCGCGCCTCCTCGACCGGCACGATGCGGTCGTTCTCGCCGTGCATGACGAGCGTGGGACAGACGATCCGGTCGGCGACGCCTTCCAGGCTGAACTGCTTCGCCTGCTCCGTGGCGGCGTCGTTGTCCGGCGCGCCGATCACCCAGCGAAACTGGAACTGCGACGAGAAGCTCGACTTCGGATCGCGGGCAAGCGCCTCCTTGATGCCGCGCTGCCAGCCGTGCAGGTCCCAGTGCATCGCGCCGAAGGCGACGCAGCCGGCGTAGCGCTTCTCGCAGCCGGCGATGCGCGGCGCGAGGTAGCCGCCGAAGCTGTAGCCCATGACGGTGACGCGCTTCAGGTCCACCTCCGGGCGGCTCTTCTGCAGGTAGTCGAACGCCGCAGTGCCCGCCACCTCGTAGTCCGGGCGGCTGGCGATGCCGTTCATGCGCAAGCTCTCGCCCTGCCCCGGGCCGTCGACCGCGAGCACGTGCATGCCGCGGCGCGAGAACTCGAGGCCGGCGAAGACGACGTTCATCTCCTTGCAGTTGTCCATGCCGTTGAAGATGACGAGCGCCGGCGCCTTGCCGCCCGCGCCTTCGGCGGGCAGCCAGCAGGCGCAGAGCGCACTCTTCTCATAGGGCACGTCGACGCGGCGGATATGCGGATAGCGCCGCTCGAGCCCGGCGCGCCAGCAGCGCAGGGCCTTGCGGTAGATGGCCATCTTCTCCTCGCCGGGCTGCACGAAGCGCTCGGCCTGGTAATAGTAGTTGCCGGCCCGCAAATAAAAGTTTCCGGCGGTCATCTGCCGGCTCTTCGCCGCCGCCTCGTCGGCCTGGCGCTCGTTCCACTGCGCCATCCGCGACCACTCCTCGCGCCAGATCCTGTCCGGGTCTTCGCCAGCCGCGTGGCGCGCCTGCATGCGGCGCGCGATGCGGTCGATCTGCTCGGCGGAAGTGTTGTTGTAGGGCACCATGCCCTTCACGATCTGGATGGCATTGGTCCATCGCAGGTTGCCCGGAAACGTCTCGACCCAGGAGCTCATAGCTGCGGCACCTTCGCTTCCTTCACCACCTTCTTCCAGCGCTCCAGGTCCCCCCGGATCCACTTGCCGAACGCCTGCGGCGTGCTGCCGACGATCATCGCGCCGATCCCCTTCATGCGCTCCTGGACCTTGGGGTCCTTCAGCGCCTTGACCGTCGCCTCGTTCAGCCGCTGCACCACGGCCTGCGGCATGCCGGCGGGGCCGACCAGGCCGGTGACGTTCATCACGTGGAAGCCCTTGATGCCGGCCTCGTCGAAGGTCGGCACGTCGGGCATCGGTGCGAAGCGCTCCTCGGCGGTGACGGCCAGCGCGCGGATGCGGCCCGCCTTGATCTGGATCACCGAGGTGCTCGCCTGGTCGAAGTAGACCTCGGTCTCGCCGCTCACGACCGATGCCATCGCCGGCGCGCCGCCCTTGTACGCTACGAACAGGAACTTCGCCCCGGAGAGCATCTGGAAGAGCTCGCTCACCAGGTGATTGGAGCTGCCCGGGCCGGCGTGCGCCATCTGCATCCCGCCCTGCTTCGCCTTCGTCTGTTTCAGCACATCGGCCACCGTCTTGTAGGGCGACTTCACGTTCACCACCAGCGCGAACGGCACCTGCTGCACGAGCGAGATCGGCGTGATGCCCTTCACCGGGTCGACCGGCCACTCCTTGTAGACGTTGGGGCCGACCGAGAGGGTGCTGCTCGTGCCCATCATCAGCGTGTAGCCGTCGGGCGCCGCCTTGAGGGCGGCGGTGGCGCCGATCTTGCCGCCGGCGCCGGGCCGGTTCTCGACGACGAAGGGCTGGCCGAGGATCTCGTGCAGCGCCGGCGCGAGAATGCGCGAGGTGACATCGATGTTGCCGCCTGGCGAGGCCGGGGCGATGATCGTCACCGGCCGGCTCGGATAGCTTTGCGCGAGCGCTGCGGCCGAGAACGCCACCGCGGCAGCCGCAAAGGCGATTCGCTTCATGTCTGCTCCTCTTCCGTTCAGTTGAAGTCGTAGAGCCTGGCCGGATTGTCGACCAGGATGGCGCGTCGGGTCTTTGCGTCCGGCACCCAGCCGGCGAAGACGTCGAAGAGGCGGCCATCGTCCGGCATCTTCGACTTCACGAGCACGTGCGGCCAGTCGCTGCCCCAGAGCAGCCGCTGCGGCGCGGCGTCGAGGAGCGCGTGCGCGCAGGCGTCCGTGTCGGCATACGGTATCTCGGAGAGCGTGAGCCGGTAGGGCGCGGTGAGCTTCACCCATGCCTTGCCGTCGCGCATGAGGCGCAGCAGCGCCTGGAAGCCCTTCGTCCCGGTGCCCTTCGCCGCCGGCACGTAGCCGAGGTGGCCGAACGAGCATTCGACCGGGAAGTCGGCGAGCAGGCGGTCGAGCTCGGGAAACTCATCGACGTGCAGCAGGAACTCGACGTGCCAGCCGAAGGGTTTGATGCGTTTTGCGAGGCCGCGCAGCGGCTCGAGCGGCAGCTCGCCGGCGCCGCTCGCGAGATCGACGATGTTGCAGCGCACGCCGCGCACGCCCTGGGCGTGCAGCCGCTCGATCGTGCCGGTGTCGCTGTCGAACGGAATCACCGCGACGCCGCGCAGGCGCTTCGTGTCCTGCTGCAGCGCCTCGAGCATGCAGTCGTTGTTCGTCCCGTAGATGCTCGGCTGCACCAGCACCGCGCGCTCCATGCCAAGCGCGTCGAGCATGTCGCGGAAGTCGGGCAGGAGCGCGTCCGAAGGCGTGTAGAGGCCGTTCGGGATGAAAGGGTAGGTGTTCCCCGGCCCGAAGACGTGCGCGTGCGTGTCGCAGGCGTGCGCCGGTACGGCAACGGCCGGCTTGCGGGGGTTGGGATCGTGCGGCGCCGCGTATGGCGGGCGCTCAGCGGTGCTCATAGGCCCCTCCGGGGTGTCTTGGATCCAGGCGGCAATATCGGCAGTGCCGAGCTGGCGGTTGTCCATCTGCGCGTGACAGGACCCGTGTTGCCGGGATACGACTCGATCCAGGAGGGACCCTCGCTCATGTCAGCATCTCGTGGACGCGCTGCGCCACCGCGAAGAGGCGGCGATCCTGGAAGCGGCGCGCGAGCACCTGCAGGCCGACCGGCATGCCGCTCGGCCCCTTGAATACGGGCAGCGTGATCGTCGGCACATGGCCGATGGTCCACGCCATGTAGACCCAGGGGTGCGGCACAGGATCGTCGCTCACCGGCGCCTCGTCGCCGGCCGGGGCGAGCACCGCGTCGTAGGGCGCCATCAGCTCGTCCATCCGCGCGCGCAGCCGCTCGCACGTTGCGCGCATCTCGCTGTAGCTCTCGTAGCTGCACTCGAGGCCGTCCTTCAGGCGGCCGAAGCGCAGCTTGTCGCTGATGCGCCCGGCGTGGTGGTCGAGCTCCCAGGTGAGATTGCGCGCCATCTCGAAGCCGGAAATGAGCTTGTGCGCGCGCTCGCAGGCCTGGAACTCCTCGCCGAGCGTCCACTCGGCGACCTGGGCACCTGCCCGGGCGAGCCGTTCTGCGGCGTCCTCGAGGAGCTTTTGCGTGGACGGTGCAAGCCGCTCCCAGTAGTAGGGCCTGCAAAAGCCGAGGTGCAGCTTCGAGGCGGGCTTCTCGATGGGAGTCGGTGAAACGCCGGCGAGCACGTCCCGGTAAAGTGCAATGTCTTCGACGGAGCGCGCGCTGATGCCGAGCGTGTCGAGCGAGCCGGAAGCCTCCATGACGCCAGCAGTGCGGAAGTCGCCGTAGGTGGGCCGGTAGCCGAAGACGCCGCAGAAGGACGAAGGCCGCGTTACCGAGCCTGTGGTCTGCGTGCCGAGGGCGAGCGGCACCATGAAGTCGGCCACCGCCGCCGCCGAGCCGCTCGAGGAGCCGCCCGGCGTGCGCGCGGGATCGTGCGGGTTACGCGTTTTTCCGGGTGTGACGTTGGCGAACTCGGTGGTGACGGTCTTGCCGAGAAGGATGGCCCCGGCCCTGCGGCTGAGCCCGATGCAGGCCGCATCCTTCGCCGGCCGGTGCCCGGCGTGGATCGGCGTACCGTACTCGGTCGGCATGTCGGCGCTGTCGATGATGTCCTTCGCGCCAAAGGGCACACCGTGCAGCGGCCCGTGCGGGGCCTCGCGGTCGAGCGCACGCGCCGCGGCGATCGTCCGGTCGGCATCGAGGAAATGCCATGCCTGCACCACCGGCTCGCGCTGGGCGATGCGCGCAAGGCAGGCACGCACCACCTGCTCGCACGTCACCTCTCCCCGGGAAACGGCGCGCGCCACCTGCGCCGCCGTCCAGCGAACAACCAGACGGTCATCGACCATAGCGGCGTGTTTTAGGAGGTGACCGCATCCTTGTCAAGCCGCCCGATGCGCAGCGCCCGGGCGCCGGCGAGGAACACGTCGACCCCGTTCGCGGCGGCAAGGAGTGGCGGGGCGGCAGTCGCGATTGCGCAGACCGACGCGTTCCCTAGTAGCATACCCGCCCGGGAAAAATCCGAAGGAAGGTGCGCAATGGCGACCGGCATGCTGGACGGAAAAGTGGTGGTGGTGACGGGCGCGGGCGGCGGCATCGGGCGCGACTTCGCGCGCGCCATGGCGGCCAACGGCGCGAGGGTGATCGTGAACGATATCGGCGCCTCGGTCAGCGGCGAGGGCCGCGATGCGGGTCCGGCGCAGCGGGTGGTCGACGAGATTGCAGCCGCAGGCGGCGAGGCGGCAGCGAGCACCGACAGCGTGGCCGACTGGGACAGCGCCGGACGCATCGTGCAATGTGCGCTCGACCACTTCGGGCGCATCGACGCGGTCGTCAACAACGCCGGCATCCTGCGCGACCGCTTCTTCTTCAACATGAGCCTGGACGAGTGGAAGGCGGTGATCGACGTTCACCTGAACGGCTCGTTCTACGTCGCACGCGCCGCAGCACCCCACTTCCGCGGCCAGCACTCCGGCGCCTACGTGCACATGACCTCGACCTCGGGACTGGTCGGCAACTTCGGCCAGGCCAACTACTCGGCGGCCAAGCTCGGCATCGCCGGGCTGTCGAAATCGATCGCGCTCGACATGGCCCGCTACCACGTGCGCTCCAACTGCATCGCGCCGTTCGCCTGGAGCCGGATGATCGGCTCGATCCCGACCGACACGCCGGACCAGAAGGAGCGCGTGGAAAAGCTGAAGGCCATGGAGACGAGCAAGATCGCGCCCATGGCGGTGTACCTGGTGAGCGACGCGGCCAAGGACGTAAGCGGGCAGATCTTCGGCGTGCGCGCCAACGAGATCTTCCTCTTCAGCCAGAACCGGCCGCTGCGCTCGGTGCAGCGCGCCGAGGGCTGGACGCCGGAACGGATCGCGCAACACGCCATGCCGGCGCTGAAGGCGCACTTCTATCCCCTGGAGCGGTCGCAGGACGTGTTCTCGTGGGATCCGGTGTGAGCGGCTGCCGGACAGTCTCGCGGATCGCCAGGTAGTTCTTCGAGGCCGTTGTGCCGCGGCGGCGCTCGCTATAATCGCGCTCACGATGGAGAAAGCGGCCATGGCGAGCAGCGGCTGTGTGCTCATCGTCGACGACGATGCGGGCGTGCGCAACATGCTCACGGAGTACCTGAGCGAGAACGGGTACGAAACCCTGCAAGCCGACTGCGGTGATGCGATGCGCGAGGTGCTGGCTGCGCGGCTACCGGACGTGGCACTACTCGACGTGCGGCTGGGTCGCGAGGACGGCTTGAGCCTGGCGCGCTATCTGCGCGAGCACTACGACATCGGCATCATCATGGTGACCGCGGCCGGCGACGTGGTCGATCGCGTCGTCGGGCTCGAGGTCGGCGCCGACGACTACATCGCCAAGCCGTTCGATCCGCGCGAGCTGGTGGCGCGCCTGAAGAGCGTGATGCGCCGCCTGCACGGGGCCAAGGCACGCCCGCCGCATCTGCCCGAGGCATCGAGCGCGCCGAAGCTCGTGCCGGTCGGGGATTGCCGGCTGGACCTTTCCGCCCATCGCTTGCTGGACGCGTCCGGCCGGGATATCGCGTTGACGAGTATGGAGTTCGATCTGCTCAAGGTGTTCACCGAGCATCCCAACCAGGTGCTGAGCCGCGACCAGCTGCTGGGCTTCACGCGCAACCGCGACTGGCAGCCATTCGACCGCAGCATCGATATTCGCATCGCGCGGCTGCGGCGCAAGATCGAAGCCGACCCCGAGCATCCGCAGATCATCAAGACGGTGCGCAACGCCGGCTACATGTACACGCCCAAGAGCCGCTGACCGGCGCTGCCTCCTATTGATCGTTCCGTATTGGACGACAGTCCAATACGGACACGACGCTTCCCTCTCCCCCTGGGGTGAGGCCGGGAATTCGCGGACCATAGCGGCGCGAGCTTACCGGGCGAGGGGCCCCACTTGTGGGGATCGACCGCAAAGCGAGTCGACGCCAACCGCCGCGGCACAGATCGCCGAGCCTGCGCGGAAGCTGATTGAGGCGGTCCGTGCCGGCCGAACGGCATCGGCCTGCATGCCGATGCGCGCCCTGCAAGGGAGGGGTTGGGGGTGAGGGACGAGCGTGACATGAAATTGGGAACGCTCGATAGGCGCTTCGTAACCGCCGTGTTTCTGTTGTTTCCGCGGTGTAATCGCGGCCATTGCCGGCCGGCGGCGGCGCTAGACTGAACCCATGCGGCCTTCGGCTGCAGCCGCAGACATCGATCCATGACGAACCCATCGGACCCCTCCCCAGCGCACGCGCCCTCGTCGGCGCCGGGCGACGACAGCGCGCGCAAGCGTGCGGAGGCGGAGCTGCGGGCGAGCGAGGCGCGCTATCGGCTGCTGTTCGAGATGGAGTCGGACGCGATCGTCCTGGTCGATGTCGAATCGCTGCGCATCGTGGATGCGAACCGCGCCGCCGTGGCCATGTACGGCTATGAGCGCGAGGAGCTGCTGGCGCTCACCGCAGCCGACCTGTCGATGCAGCCGGAGGTCACCGCGACCAGCATTCGAGGCCCCGCCGGCCCGGGACGCGTGCCGCTGCGCTACCACCGCAAGAAGGACGGTGCCGTGTTCCCGGTCGAGATCGCGAACAACACTCTGGAGCTCGCCGGCCGCCCGACCATACTGGCGGCGATCCGGGACGTGACCGAGCGCCAGCGCGCCGAGGAGGCCCGCAACCAGCTCGAGGCGCAACTGCGCCAGGCGCAGAAGATGGAGGCGATCGGCCACCTGAGCGGCGGGATCGCACACGACTTCAACAACATCCTGACCAGCGTGATGGGCTACGTGGCACTGGCCGCCGAGCGACCGCCGGTGGCGGGCGATGCCAAGCTGGCGCATTATCTCGACCAGGCGCAAAGCGCGGTGCAGCGCGCTCGCGACCTCATTCGTCAGATGCTCACCTTCAGTCGCGGCCAGCGCGGCGAACCACGCCCGATGTCGATCGCCGAGCTGGTGACCGAATCGTCCAAGCTGCTGCGATCCACGTTGCCCTCCAGCATCGAGCTCTCCACCCAGCTCGACCACGGGCTGCCGCGCACGCTGATCGATCCGGTGCACTTCGAGCAGGTACTGCTGAACCTGTGCATCAACGCGCGCGACGCGATGGAAGGCACGGGCACGATCCACGTCACGCTGGGCTGGATCGACCTGTCGGGCGAGGTCTGCGCCTCGTGCCGGCAGCGCATCGACGGCATGTACCTCGCGCTCGCCGTCGCCGACAGCGGCCCGGGCATCGTCGCGGGCATCATCGATCGCATGTTCGAGCCGTTCTTCACCACCAAGGAGGTCGGCAAGGGCAGCGGCATGGGGCTTGCCACCGTGCACGGCATCGTGCACGAGTATGGCGGCCACGTCTGCGTGGACACGCGCTCGGGCGTGGGCGCGACCTTCCGGGTATTGCTGCAGCCGCTCGGCGAAGGTGCACAGGTCGCGGCCGGATCTGTCGAAGGCGCGGCTGCCGCCGATTCCGGGCCCGGACGCCTGCACGGCCGAGTGCTGGTGGTGGACGACGACGACATGGTGGCGAGCCTGCTCGAAGAGATGCTCGCCGGCTGGGGACTGGAGGCGACCGTCATCCGCAACCCGCTCGAAGCGTACGACTGGTTCGTGCGCGATCCGGCCCGGGTCGACCTGGTGCTCACCGACTACACGATGCCGCGAATGACCGGTATCGAGCTCGCGCAGCGCCTCACGCTGGCGCGCGCCGATCTGCCGGTGCTGCTCTATTCGGGTTACGGCACCGACATCGACCCGGAGCAGGCCGCCCGCAGCGGCGTGTGCGCCCTGATCGCCAAGCCGGTGGAGCCGCGGCGGCTGTTCGAGATCCTGCGCGAGCATCTACCGGACGTTTCGCGCCCGGGTTCGTCGTATTGATTTCGCTCGCTGACCACCCCGTCCGCGACCTGTGTCGCCACGCGCAACGGCTTGCCGGCCAGCCGGTCCAGCCGTGGTACCGAGAGGTGTTGGCCTCGCACGCCGAGGCGATGGTGCGGGGACCGGGCGTGTCCGACGCGGACGTCGTGGTCGCATTCCACCGTTCGAAGGTTTCGGGCTGGACGGTCAATGTGCTGACGCCGGGCGCAGTGGTCGATGCGCCCATGCGGCGAACAGCGACCGCGGTCGGGCTCGCGGTGCTCGTCGCGCTCGCGATCGCCGTGGTGCTCGCGCTCGCACGGGCGAGAACGCTGGCCCAAGGTGTTCACGAGTTGCACGACGCCCTGGAGCGGTTGCGCGGTCCCGCACCGTCCTTTCTCACCCGGGGCAGCTCGATTCGGGAGATCGACGCGGCCCTGGCCGCGGCGGGCGATACCGCTCACGTGCTCAATGTGCGCAGCGAGCGATTGCTGCGCGCCCAGCGCGCCGCACGGCTGGGGCTGTGGGACTGGGATTTCGAGACCAACAACGTGGAATCGTCCGAAGGACTCCATGCCCTGATCGGCGTGCCGGTCGGTACCGGGACGCCGAGCGAGGAGAACTGGCTCGGGTACATCGTTCCCGAGGACAGGACGCGCGCGATCCGGATTTTCGAAGAGATCGTCGCCCGTGGCGGTGACTTCCACGAGGAATTTCGCATCCGCAGAACCGACGGTGCGATCCGCTGGATTGCCTGCATCGGCCGCGTGGATCAGGGCACCGATGGTGCCGCAACGCGGATGCAGGGCGTCAACATCGACATCACCGACGCGCGGGAAGCACGCGAGGCGCTGCGGGAAAGCCGACCGCCGCAAGGACGAATTCCTCGCCACCCTCGCCCACGAGCTGCGCAATCCCCTGGCACCGATACGCAATGCCGTGCAGCTGCTCAAGCTGAGCGCCGTGGACCATCCGGTCGTGCGCACGGCGCAGGACATCATGGATCGGCAGGTCGATCACATGGTGCACCTGATCGACGATCTGCTCGATGTCAGCCGCATAACGCGCGGCAAGCTCGCGCTGCGCCGCCAGCCGGTGGAACTGACCCGGGTGGTCCAGCAGGCGGTCGAAACTTCCCGGCCCAATATCCGTCAGCAGTTCACCGTCTCGCTGCCATCGGATCCGATTCACCTGCACGGGGACGCCGTGCGCCTGTCCCAGGTCCTCGCCAATCTGCTCAACAACGCCGCCAAGTACACGGAACCCGACGGGCGCATCGCCTTGACGGCCGCCCTCGAAGGCGACGAGGTGTGCATCCGCATCTCGGATTCGGGCATCGGCATCGATCCCGAGCAGCTTCCAAACCTGTTTCAGATGTTCTCGCAGGCCCGGCCTGCGCTCGCTCGCTCCGAGGGCGGCCTGGGGATCGGGCTGTCACTGGCGCGCTCGCTGGTGGAAATGCACGGCGGAACCATAACGGCCCATAGCGCCGGCCTGGGCAAGGGCAGCGAGCTCAGTGTCCGCCTACCGGTCGTGCACGCTCCGAGCGCGACAGCGCATGCGCCCGAGCCCTCCCGGCCCGATTCCGTCGCCATGCGTCGCGTGCTGGTCGTGGACGATGTGCAAGACAGCGTCCAATCCCTTGCCGCGCTGCTTCGGCTCGACGGCAACGAAGTGGAAATGGCAGCTGACGGCATCGAGGCGCTGGAGAAGACGCGCAATTTCAGGCCGGACCTCATTATCCTCGACCTGGGCTTGCCCAGGATGAACGGGTACGACGTCTGCCGCACCATTCGCCAGCAAGACTGGGGCAAGGACATCTTCATCGTGGCCCTGACCGGGTGGGGTCAGGACAGCGATCGGGCGCGCACGCTCGCTGCCGGTTTCAATGCGCATCTGGTCAAGCCGGTCGGCTACGAGACCTTGCGCAGCGTGCTCGCCTCGCCGTCGATGACGTGACGGTTCTTGCCGAACGACAGTGCCGATTCACCGTCGTTTCGCAGCAAGGAACTCGCCGCGCGGCGATGCTATCCTTCGCCGACCAACGAGGGCTACGCCATGCAATCGAGCAGCATCCGGGTTCCCCTGCGCGATGGCGAAATGGGCGCCTACCTGGCGATCCCCGATCGCACGCCCGCCGGCGCGATCATCGCCATCATGGAGATCTGGGGCGTGAACGACACGATGCGCCATCACGCCCACGAATTCGCGCAGGCCGGCTTCGTCTGCCTCGCGCCCGATCTCTTCTGGCGCCAGGAGCCGGGCGTGGAGCTCTCCGACCACGATCCCGAGCAGGTGAAGAAGGCGTTCGATCTCTACTACGACTTCGACTACGACCTGGGCGTGCGCGACATGGCGGACACCTGGAAGTACCTGCTCGCACGCGAGGAGTGCAACGGAAGAGTGGGCGCGGTGGGTTACTGCCTGGGCGGCAAGCTCTGCTACCTGATGTGCTGCCGCACCGACATCGATTGCGTGGTCGCCTACTACGGCACCTACATCGAGCACAACATTCGCGAGGCGCCCAACCTGCACCGGCCGTTCATGCTGCACATGGCGATGAAGGACCGCTGGGTGCAGGCCGAGGTGAACGATCTGCTGGAACGGCGCTTGTCGCCGAATCCGCTGGTGACGATCCACAAGTATCCCGACGCCGATCATGCGTTCGCGCGCAAGGGCGGCAAGCCGTATCGCAAGGATGATGCCGATCGGGCGCTCGGGTTGAGCGTGGACTTCTTTCGTCGGTATCTCGGGTGAGGCGACTTGCAGGCGCCTCACGGGTGCGCGATGGTTTTAGCTTCCCCTCCTCTCACGAGGAGGGGTGGCGCGTAGCGCCGGGGTGGTGTGGGTTCAGCCGCGCTGTGGGTTCAGCCGCGCGATTAACCACCCCGTCCGCGACACTGTCGCCTCCCGCCCCTCCTTTGCAGGAGGGGAACTCGACTTATCCCCTCCTCTCTCAAGAAACCCAACCAGGTTTCTTAACCGCGCCTGCCCGCCTGCGGGGCTAATACTGCTCACGAGGAGGGGTGCCCGCGCAGCGGGCGGGGTGGTGTGGTTCTTGGTTCTTGGTTCTTGGTTCTTGGTTCTTGGTTCTTGGTTCTTGGTTCTTGGTTCTTGGTTCTTGGTTCTTGGTTCTTGGTTCTTGGTTCTTGGTTCTTGATTCCGCCTCCTCCTCGACGAGCAGGCGAATTCGTTCTGCTATCCTGCGGCTTCATTCGAATCGTTGTGCACCCGCGCGCGGCGGCTGCGTCCCGCATTCCGGGCTTGCCCATTTTGACTGGAGACCACCATGCGACCCTTCGAAGGCATCAAGATCCTCGACTGCACCCATGTCCTGGCCGGACCGTTCGCTGCGTATCAATTGGCCGTGCTCGGCGCCGATGTGGTGAAGGTCGACGATCCCAATGCGCCCGACCAGAGCCGCGAATCCGGCGCCGACATGGAGTTGAACAAGCTCGGGCTCGGCACCGGCTTTCTCACGCAAGGCTCCAACAAGCGCTGCATCGCGCTCGATCTGAAGACCGAGGGCGGCCGCGCTGCGCTGAAGAAGCTCGCCACCGAGTGGGCCGACATCCTGGTCGAGAACTATCGTCCCGGCGCCTTCAAGTCGCTCGGCCTGGGCTACGACGAGCTGTCGAAACTGAATCCCCGGCTCATCTACGCTTCGATGACGGCGTTCGGCCAGGACGGACCGCGCGGCTACATGACCGCTTACGACCAGGCGATCCAGGCGACCTCGGGCATCACGGCTTCGACCGGAACGCCGACATCCGGCCCCATCAAGGCGGGCTCGCCGGTGATCGACTATGCCACCGGCACGACGGGCGCATTCGCGTTGGCCACGGCGCTGTTCCAGCGCACGCGCACGAACAAGGGCCAGTACATCGATATGGCAATGCTCGATGTCGCCATGATCCTGCAGGCGTCGCACATGACCGACTACCTGCACAGCGGCCACCATCCGAAGCGCAACGGCAACATCCTGCGCTTCGCGCCGCAATGCGCCTACGAGACCAAGGACGGGTCGCTGTTGCAGATCGCGGCCAGCAACGCCCGCCAGCACAAGCGCTTCTTCGAGGCGCTGGGCAACCCGGAGGAGGCGAAGAAGAACAGCCTCAAGGAGCGCTACGAGCGCTTCGACGAGAAGTACAAGTTCGTGGCCGAGAAGATGAAGGAGAAGACGGCGGCGGAATGGGAGGAATTCTTCCAGAGCCGCCATGTGCCCGCCTGTCGCGTGCGCGAGCTGCGCGAGGCGGTGGAAGATCCGCAGGTCAGGCATCGCGGGCTGCTGCATCGGTTCGAAGCCATGGACGGCGTCGGCAAGCCGATGTCGGTGCCGTTGACCGCGTTCCGGTTCGCGCACGGCGGTGCGTCGATCGAGCGGGCGCCCGGGCGCATCGGCCAGCACACCGACGAGGTTCTGAAGGCGGTCGGCTACAACGATTCCGAGCTCGCGGCGCTGCACTCGGCCAAGGCGATCGTGTAGCCGGACGCGAAGGCCGTCGATGCGTCACTTCCGCTGTGACGGGAATGACCTTCCGCGGATGTGGAAGAACGATCGAGCGATGCCCCGTCCACCTGGATTCCCGCGTTCGCGGGAATGACGACTTCCAGCGCTTCCCGACTATTCCATCCTGATCGCCAGCGCTACCGAAATCGCACTCAACCGCAAGCGCGTTTGGATCGTCGTCATGGCCGCGCTGGTCGCCATGACGGCGCAATTCTTTCGCAACGCGCACGTGGTCGTGGCGCCCGACATCATGCGCGAGCTGGACGCGTCGGCCGCCTCGCTCGCCGCGCTCACCAGCGCGATGTTCCTCGCTGCGGCCTTTACCCAGATTCCCGGCGGCATCCTGCTCGATCGCTTCGGCACGCGCGCAACGATGCCGATCATGCTGGTGCTCTCGGGCATCGGCGCAGGGCTGTTCGGCGCCGCGCACAGCGTCGGCGGGCTCGTGTTCGCGCGCGCCTTCATGGGCGTCGGCGGCGCGGTGCTGGTGATGGCCGGCATCGTCGCCTGCGTACGCTGGTTCGACGCCCGCCACTTCTCCACCATCGCGGGCGGCATCATGGCGACGAGCCAGCTCGGCAATCTCGTCTCGACCGTGCCGATGGCGCTGATCGCCTCGTGGTTCGGCTGGCGCGGGGCCTATGTCGCGCTGCTCGTCGCGACCCTGCTGCTCGCCGCGCTGGTCTATGCGTTGGTGCGCGATGCGCCGCCGGGGCACGACTTCCACGCTCGGCCACGCGAGACGCTCCGGCAAAGCGCGGCGGGCGTGATGGAAGTGCTGCGTATTCCGGGAATCTGGCGGCTCATGGTGATGGCCTGGTTCGCGTGGGGCACGACCAGTTGCATCATCGGACTGTGGGCGGGACCCTACTTGAGCGACGTGCACGGCCTGGACACGCTGGGGCGCGGCAAGGCGCTTTTCTGGATGGCGATCGGCGTGATCGCCGGCGCGCTGGGATCGACCTTGCTCGATCGCTGGACGGCGCGCACCAAGCGTACGATCGTGCTCGGCGCCACCGCGAGCTCGGTCGTGTTCGCGGTGCTGGCGCTATGGCCGCGTCCCGGCCTTACGACCGCTACGCTGCTGCTCACGCTGCTGGGGTTGATCGGCGGCTACAGCGTGTTGATCGCGACCCACGGGCGGCAGTTCTATCCCGACCGATTGATCGGGCGTGGGATCAGCACGGTCAACTGCGCAGTGCTGTTCGGTGCGGCTTCGCTGCAAGTGCTCACCGGCGTGATCGTGCAGACGCTTTCGACGCCCGGCGCGCCGATCGGCGAGTCTGCCTATCGCGCGATGTTCGGCGCGCTTTCGATCGCGCTCGTCATCGCGCTCGCCTGCTACCGGCGCTGTCCGGAGAAGGCGGCTACTTCTGCTTGAGTCCCGCGGTCGCGATGACTTGCCGCCACTCAAGTACCGAATGACTGCCATAGACCCGCACCCGCCACGGCGGCCAGGTCTTGCGGCGTATCGAGATCGAAGCACAAACCCTGGTCGGTGCGCACGGTCACGGCGTAGCCGCGTGCGCGCAGGGCTGCGACGTGGCGCGCGAAACTGTCGGCGCCGAAGGCGAAGCGGAAGCGCGCGCCCGCAGGGATGAGTAGCGCATTGGTCCCGCTGCCGGCGCGATCGGGGGCGATGGCCGCGCGCGCACCCGCGCCGGCAGCGCGCGCCATGCCATTCAACGATGCGACGCGGAGCAGTGCGAGATCACCGGGCAGAATCAGCACACGGAGCGCGCCGCGTCGTGCCGCAAGCTTCACGCCGAGCGCGGCGGCGCGGTTCAACCCGCGCCGCGGCAAGGGCTCGCTCAACACGACCGCGCCGCGCGCCAGCGCGGACGCAGCCGTGCGCGCGCACGGGCTCACGACGATGCAATGCGCGAGGCTGCCTTGCCAGTGTTCAATCGCGTCCAGCGTTCGGCGCAACAACTTGCGGTTGAGCCGCATGCGCTCGATCGGGTCGAGCACGGCGGCAAGGCGCGACTTGCCGGCCGCTTCGCCCCGCACCGGCAGGATGATCCATGGAGCGTGGCGGCCACTGGGGCTTGTTCCAGGTGTACGCATTGAGCGCGGCTTCTCTCCCTTCCTTGCAGGACGCGCATCGGCATGCGGCCACCGCGGACGGCCATGGACGCAATCCATCAATCGGACGCTCGCCCTCTGGCGAGCGAGCGCGCGAACCGGATCACTTCGCCGGCCAGACGCTCGCTCTTGCGCGCGTCGCTCATGATCGTATCGGTGACGCACACGGGATGGCCCATCGCTTCGATGTCCGGCGCGCAGGCTGCATCGGCGCGATCGATGACCCAGGCGTCGACCGTGCCGCGATAGTGGCGCACGACGCCCAGCGCGCTCGCCTCAACGCGCAGCTCGCGCATCATCTTCGCGGCCGGGCCCTTGAGCGCCGCGCCGCCCACGATGGGCGACACCGCGACCACCGGCACGCGCCGGGACGCGAACCAGCGCCCGATCGTCGGCACGCGCAGGATCGGCGCGATGCTCACGTAGGGATTGGACGGCGCGATCACGACCGCCTGCAGCCGGGGCGAGGCCAACAGTGTCGCGAGCCGCTCCGGAACGCGAGCCCGTGCGGCGCCGACGAAGCGGAATCCTTGCACGCGCGGGCGGCAGCGCAGCCGAACAAAATAATCCTGGAACGCGAGCTCGCCCCGGTTGGTGCGCACGCGGGTGCGAACGGGTGTCTCGCTCATCGGCAGGATCGCATGGCGCACGCCGAGTCGGCGCGCGAGCATCTGCGTGACCTGCGCGAGCGGCACCCCGGCACGCAGCGCATGCGTTCGCAGGACGTGCAGCGCAAGATCCCGGTCGCCGAGGCGAAACCAGGTCTCCCCCCCCAGCTCGGCGAACGTGTCCAGCGCGGACCACGTCTCGTCGCGGCGGCCCCAACCGGTCGCGGGATTGTGCACGCCTGCGAGGGTATAGAGCACGGTATCGACGTCGGGACAGATCGTGAGGCCCAGGTGCTCGAAATCGTCGCCGGTGTTGACGACAACCGCGAGTCGACTCGGTGTCAGCACCCGTGCGAGCCCGACGGCGAGGCGCGCGCCGCCCACTCCGCCGGCCAGCGCGAGGATCATCGGAAGAGGTCCTGCGCCCTGGGTCGGACGAGCTCGGCGGCGCTGCTTTCGCGCAGCGCATAGGGAAAACCGCGGGCGAGCACGACCGGCAAGCCTTCGCCCGTCTGCCCCATCACGAGCGATGCGGCGGCGGCCAGCTCGTCGGCCGCCGCGATCTCGGTGACTCTGAGCTCGCGTCCGGCCCGATCGGTCCGGCCGCGCATGTCGACCAGGGCCGGCACGCCGGCCACGCCGATCGCAACGCCGGTCACGCCGTTGCGCCACGCGCGCCCGAAGCTGTCGTTGATGATGACGCCGACATCGACGCCGCATGCCGCTGCGATCACGGCACGCAACCGCGCCGCGGATGCATCCGGATTCTCCGGCAGCAGCAGCACGCTCTCGCTCTCGCCCGGGGCGAGATTGGATTGATCGATCCCGGCGTTGGCCATGACAAAGCCCAGCCGATGCTCGACGATCACGATGCCAGGCTTCACGCGCAGCACTTCGCGCGCCTCGCGCAGGACGAGCTCCATGAGACGCGGGTCCTTCTGCGCCTGCACCGCCAACGCCCGCGCGCGCTCGGAAGGCTGTACGTCTGCCAGCGGCACGCGCCTGCCCTCGACCTTGGAGACGATCTTCTGCGCGACCACGAGCACATCCGCCGCGGCGAGGCTTGCTCCGCTGCGGTCGAGCGCTTGCAGGATGATATCGGGAAGCGAAGCACCCGCTTCCACTTCGGGGATGCCGGTCAGCGCGATGAGAGTCAGCTCTCGCACGTGCACGCTGCCGTCAGCCCGAAGGCAAGCCGGTGATGCGAATGCCGGAGCCCGCGATCTTGTAGCGCTTGTTGATCGCGATCAGCACCGACGTGAGCGCCTCGGCCGCGACTGAATTGGCCAGCACGCCGGCATGCCATGCGCGCATGCCGGCATCGTGAGCGAGCCCGATCGCCGTCTCGCGCGCCTGCGCGTCGTCGCCGCAGACCAGCACATCGCAATCGATGGCGTGCGTGAGATCGCTCAAATGCGCCGCCGACACGTTCTGGAATGCGGACACGACTCGGACCTCGGCGCCGAGCCGGCGCTGCAAGGCCACCACGGCCGACTCGCCATTGGGCAGCGCGACCCGATCCACGCGCGGCGGCACCAGCGGCGCCGTCACGTCGATCAGGATCTTGCCCGCCAGCGCCGCTGCTACTTGCTCGGCCGTTTCGACTTGCGCGGCGTACGGCACCGAGAGAACGGCCAGCGTGCAGGCCTGCGCGGCAGCAAGATTCTCCGCGCCGCGCACGCGCGCGTTACCGGCCAGCATCGCGGCAATATCGTCCGCAGCCGCTTGCGCGCGTTCGGCCGAACGCGATCCGATCACAATCTCGTGGCCTTTCGCTGCCCAGCGCAGCGCGAGGCCCTTGCCTTCCTTGCCGGTACCGCCGAGGACGGCGATGGTTTGTGATGTGCTCAAAGGCGGTTCCCGATTCTGTTGTTGAAACGATCCCTCATGATACGAACGCAGGCAGCACGTCGCGGATGAACTGCTCCAGCTGCGCGACCTGATCCTCGCCGGCGAAGCGGACGCAGAGATCGGTAACGCCGGCCGCCTGGTAGCGCTTCAGCACCTCGATCACCGCGACTGCCGGCCCGAGCCCCATGAGGCCGCGGAAGTTGACGCCGCCACCGTAGTAGCGCTCGAGGAAAGCGCGCGTCTCGCGTTCGGCTTTGGCCGCATCGGGCTCGATGCGCACGGTCGTGTAGACACACAGCGGAAACTCGCGGCGCGCCCGGCCGTGCTTCTCGAACGCTTCCTGGCAGAGCTCTCGCAAGCGGCGAATATCGTCCTCGGTCACGTAGGTGGTGATGACGCCGTCGCCCAGTCGGCCCACCCGCTCAATCTGCGCCGGAATGAATTCGCCGCGGTTGCCGGCGGTGACGAGCACCGGGGGGCCCGCTTCGGTCCACGGCAGCGGGCCGATCGTGTGCTCGGTCAACTTGAAGCCGTTGCCTTCGAAGCCGACCGGCGCCCCGCTCCACAGCTTGCGCCACACCACGATGTGCTCTTCCAGGTCGCGCGCACGGCGCTTGTGCACGCGCCCGCATGCCTCCCATTCGCGCTCGATCACCGGCAAAGGCCAACCCACGCCGAGACCCAGCACCAAACGGCCGGCACTCAGCTGATCGATGTTCGCCAGCATGTGCGCAAGCACGGTCGGCTGGCGCAGCGCCGGCAGCAGCACCGCCGTGCCCAGGCGCGCGTGCTCGGTGATCGCGGCGCAGTATGCGAGCGTCGTCAGCGGCTCCAGCCGCGGCTTGGCCACGATGCTGTCGCCGACCCATAGATCCATGCCGGCCTGATCGCACAGGCGCGCGCTCGCCCAGCACTGATCCAACGGCGGGCGGCGCGCCGAGGACAGCACCACGGCGCGGTGCGGCAGAAGCATTCCGAGTCGCATCGATCGATTCCGGTGAGTGGCCGCGCGGCCTGCGCGCGGACGAATGCAAGCGGGCCGAAGGTGCGGCCAAAGCCCCGCACGCCGGCCGCCGACATTCCGGCGGGCCAATCTAAACCATTCGCCGCGCGTACTCAAGCTCGCAACAGCGCTTCGGGTCGAGCGCTGCACAAGCGCGTGTAGGCAGCGCGCGCATGGGGTCTTACGCAGGCCTGACCCCGATGGGACATGCGCGTTCAATCCCATCCAGTTGAGGTAGGATTGCGGCAATCGTCACTATGCTGCGAGTCGGACCACAAGATGAACGCGCCCCAAACTGCAAGCGTCGCAAGCCGCAACATGAAGCACCTCGCTCAGATGGCGCTTCCGGGTGCGGGACAGGTGTGCATCCAGGGCAACCATGCCTACATCGGGCATCTGACCAACAAGGACCGCCTCGGCACCTCCATCCTGGACATTTCCGATCCGCGCAAGCCGCGCATCGTGTCGCAGATCCACCTCGACGACCCGAGCTCGCACAGCCACAAGGCCCGGGTGGTCGGCGGCCTCATGATCGTCAACAGCGAAATGAACGCGTCCGCGCTCGGGCGAAAGTCCGAGGTCCTGGCGAGCGCGCGCACGGCGCTGGAGCAGCAGCTCGGCCGCAAGCCGACGGTCAGGGAAATCGCAGACAAGCTGAGCGTGAGCGAATCGGATATCGCCGTGCTCGAGGCTTCCGAGCGCAATCCTTACGATCAAGGCGGGTTCAAGCTCTACGACGTGAGCGACAAGACGAAGCCCAAGCTGATCTCGTTCGTCAAGACCGGAGGCCGGGGTGTGCATCGCTACGACATGGATGCGAACTACGCCTATATCTCGACCGAGATGCCGGGGTACCTCGGAGCGATCCTGGTGATCTACGACATCCGCGATCCGTCGAAGGTGGAGGAAGTCTCGCGCTGGTGGATGCCCGGCCAGCACACCGCGGCAGGCGAAACGCCGGCGTGGCCCGGCCGGCGCAACCGGCTGCATCATGCCCTGCGCTCGGGCGATCGGCTATGGGCGGGCTGCTGGATGGCGGGCATGCGCATCATCGACGTTGCCGACATCCGCAACCCGAGGACCGTCGGCGCCTACAACTATCACCCCCCGTTCGTCGAACCGACGCATACCTTCATGGAAATGCCGGTGCCGATCGGCGGACGCCGCGTTGCCGTCGCGATCGACGAGGAAGATCACGCCCACGGCGCCGAGGAGATGGAGCGCCGGCGCGGCCGGCCGCATGCGGCGCTGTGGGTCTTCGACGTGACCGACTTTGCGGACATCAAGCCGGTGTCGATGTTCGAGGTGAGCGAGCTCGATTCGCCCTGGGCGCGCGCGACACCGGGCCGATTCGGCGGCCATCAGTTCCTGGAGCGCATGCGCAAGGAGACGCTCGTCTACTGCACCTGGTTCGCCGGCGGCCTGCGCATCGTGGACGTGGCCCAGCCGGACGCGCCGCACGAGGTCGCCCATTTCATCCCCGAGCCCGCGCGCGGTCGTGCCGGACCGCTGACCAACGACGTCGACATGGACGAGCGCGGCATCATCTACCTGGTCGACCGCGGCCCGCGCTTCGACGTGGTCGAGCTCGATCGAGGCTGATGCGATGCCGGGTAGTCAGGCAGTAAGGATGTTGACGTCCATCGCGGCAGCGTGCGCCGCGCTGCTGGTGAGCACGTCCTGCTTCGCTGCGGCCAGCGAGTGGCGTCCGACGCGCAACATCGAAGTCATCATCGGCACGCCGGCGGGCGGCCCGCTCGACATGACCGGCCGGCTCATCCAGAAGTACCTGGAGCGCACCAATGCCGGCAATGCGGTGATCGCGATCAACAAGCCCGGCGGCGGGCACGTGATCGCGATGCAATATCTCAATCAGCACGCCGGCGACGCGCACTACGTTTCCATGGCGCTGCCGAACCTGCTGACCAACCGCATCACCGGGTCGCATCCGTTGACCTACACGGATGTAACACCGCTCGCGCTGCTCACCAGCGAATACATCGGCATGTGGGTTCGGCCCGATTCGCCGATCAAGACCGGCACGGATTTGATTGCGCACCTGCGGGCGAAACCGGAATCGCTGACTTTCGCCATCACCAATCCGGGCAGCGGCAATCACATCGCGGCCGGGATGGTGTTGAAGGCGGGCGGCGTGGATCTGAAGAAAGTGGTGTTCGTGCCGTTCAAGGGCTCGGCGCAGACGACCGTCGCGGTCATGGGCGGCCACGTCGATGTGCTGATGGCGACACCCGGATCGGCCTTGAAGCACGCGACCAGCGGCAAGCTGCGCGCGCTCGCGGTAACCGCGCCGAAACGGCTGGGGGGCGAGGCGGCGAGCATTCCCACCTGGAAAGAGCTCGGCATCGATGCGGTAACCGCGAACTGGCGTTCCCTGGTCGGGCCGAAGGGCCTTACGCCCGCGCAGATCGCGTACTGGGACCAGACGCTCGCTGCGATGGTCAAGTCGCCCGAGTGGCAGCAGGCGCTCGAGCGCTATCAGTGGGAAGACGAGTATCTAAACAGCGCGGGCGCGCTCAGATTCATGCAGGAAGAGTACAAGAAGCTCGAGTCGCTGCTGGGCGAGCTCGGCGAAGTGAAGCCGCGCTGAGTCGCACGCGGCCGCGGACTTCGAGCGCGTGGAAGACATGGCGCGTGCGGCGCGCGCATCGTTTCCCTCCCCCGAATGCCGCGCGGTATAGTAGCGCTGCCAACCAACGGAGGGGGAAGCAAAATGAATACGCACAGCGCAACCAATCCGCGCACGGTCGATCCCGCGATCGTTTTTACGGGCTGCGAGCTCATTGCCGCGCAGGAGCCGCGAATGGCTGCAGCGGCACAATCGGGCTCAGGCTCCGCGCAATCCGCGGTCAAGCGCCGCGAAGTCGTCGTCAAGGGCCGGCGCGTGAAGACGATCGACGTGCACGCGCACTGTCTCATCCCCGCAGCGTGCAAGCTCATCGGCGAAGATGCCTACAGGCACCATACCGATGGCATCGTGCTCGAGGACGCGGCGAGCCGTCTTCGCGCCATGGACGCGCAGGGCATCGACATGGAAGCGCTCAGCATCAATCCGAACTGGTACCAGGCCGATCGCGATACCGCCGCGGACGTGGTGCGCCTCAACAACGAAGGGCTGGTCGAGATCTGCGCGCGCAATCCCGACCGCTTCGTCGCGTTCGCATCGGTTGCGCTGCAGTTCCCCGAGCTGGCCGTGCAACAGCTCGAGCACGCGGTGAAGAAGCTCGGTTTGCGTGGCGCCGCGGTCGGCGGGAGCGTCGGTGACGACGAGTTCGCCGATCCGAAGTTCCATCCGTTCTGGCGCAAGTGCGAGGAGCTCGACATCCTCGTCTTCGTGCACCCGCAGGGCACGCCCGACCTCGCCCGGCGCCTGAAAGGCAATGGCGTGCTCGATAACGTGATCGGCAATCCGCTCGACACGACGATCGCGCTCTCGCACCTGATCTTCGAGGGGACGCTCGACATGTTCCCGGGGCTGAAGATTTGCGCCGCGCACGGCGGCGGCTACCTCGCCTCCTACATGGACCGCTCCGACCACGGCTGCCTCACGTTCCCGCAGCGCTGCAACCGCACGTTGAAGAAACGGCCGACGGAGTACCTGAAGCAGCTCTACTACGATGCGCTCATCTTCACGCCCGAAGCGCTGCGGCACCTGGCCGCGAACGTGGGCTCGAGCCAGATCATGCTCGGCACCGACCACCCCTATCCGTGGGAGGACAAGGCGGTCGATCACGTCCTCAACACGCCGAGCCTGAGTGATGACGAGCGCATCGCGATTCTGGGCACCACGGCAGCGAAACTGTTGCGGGTCCAATAGCACGGTCATGCGAGAGCGCGTGTACGGCATGCGCCTAGGGCGACGATTCCTTCGAGGGAGGCGGTGATGAGACTCGCACTATTCGAAAATGGCCGGGGCGGGAATATCGTGCCCGGCGTGATCACCGATCGCGGGATCGTCGATGTATCGGATCTCGCGCCGCGCGGGCATTCGCCGCAGGCCACGATGACGGCGATCATCGATGGGTTCGACAGCCTGCGCGCCAAGCTCGAACAACGCGCGCGCGACGGCGATGCGAGGCCGCTGGCCGAAGTGCGGCTGCGCCCGCCGTTGCCCCGGCCCGGGAAGATTCTCGCGTGCATCGCGAACTACTGGGAGCATGGGGCGCTCGAGGCGCGGCCGCTCAACATGTTTCTGAAGAATCCGGATGCCGTGGTCGGCCCGGGCGATACGATCGTGCTGCCGGAATTCACCGAGCCCTGGATTTTCATGCACGAAGCCGAGCTCGCGCTGGTGCTGAAGGGGCCGGCCAAGCAGGTGAAGCAGTCGAACTGGCGCGACGCCGTGTTCGGCTATACCGGAATGATCGACGTTTCGGCGCGCGGCGAGGGCCGGCGCACGTGGAAGACCGGGAGCTGGATCGGCAAGTCGTTCGATACCTTCGCGCCGCTCGGCCCCTGTATCGCAACGCTGGACGAGATTCCCGACCCGAACGATGTCCTGGTGCGCTTCTGGGTGGACGGTCAGCTGCGGCACAACTACAACACCGACGACATGGAGCATCTCGTCCCCGAGCTGGTGGAATTTGCCTCGGCCATCATGACGCTCAACTCCGGCGACGTGATCGCGTGCGGCACCAATCACGAAGGTCTTGGCCCGCTGCAGGATGGCGAGGTGGTCGATTTCGAGATCCAGCACATCGGTCGCATGCAACTCGCGGTGCGCGATCCGTTGCAGCGCAGCTGGGAGAAGGGAATCTACATGGGCGCGGATTCGACGCATCCCGACGCCGTCACACGCAATCGGCCGCAAGGAAGCCGATAGCGAAGTTGCGCAAAGGAACGGAGCGAGAGGGAAGCGTCGTGGAAAGCGGCTGTCAGCCACTTTCCGGATCTTCAATAGGCGAGGTATAACGCGACATGTCGGCGAACGTCAGCCAGCCCATGCAGCGTAGGCAACTCGGCATCGCGGTGATCGGCTGCGGCCGAATCGGCTCGCTGCGCGCCAAGCTCGCCGCCGAGCATCCGGCGGTGACATTCGTGGCCCTCGCTGACCGCGATCCCGCACGCGCGCGCCAGCTGGCTTCCAATGTCGGGGCACAGTTCTGGACTGCCGACAACCTGGAGGCGATGTCGCGGCCGGAGGTGAGCGCGATTGTCGTCTCGACCATCGAGCGCGAACATTACGAGCCGCTCATGCAGGCGCTACGACTGGGTAAGCCCGTGCTGGTGGAAAAGCCGCTGGCATTCGATCTGGCCAGCGCGGACGAGCTGATCGCTGCGGCACAGGCCGGCGGTTGCGATCTGCGCGTCGGCTACAGCCGGCGCTTCAAGAAGCGCTACCTGCTCGCCAAGGAGCAGATCGTCCAGGGCCGGCTCGGGCGCATCACAGGCGGCGCGGCGCGCGTGTACAACTCGCGCTCTCAGGCGATGCAGACGCTGTCGCGCCTGCCCGCCGACAGCTCCTCGCTGTCCGGGCTCGTGTACTACATCGACACCTTGAACTGGATGCTGGAGGGCAACCCGCCGGTCGAAGTGTATGCGCGCGGGCAGGCCAACCTGATCAAGGCATCGGGCTACGACAAGCCCGACCTCGTTTGGGCCATCGTGACGCTCGCCGACGGCGCCATCCTCAATCTCGGCGAGTGCTATGCCCTGCCGCATCACTATCCGGCGCTCGGCCACGCCGCCCGCGTCGAGCTGATCGGCTCCGACGGGGTCATGATCCTCGACGACGACCACACCGACCAGATCCTGTGCAGCGATCATGGCGCGCCGCACGTCTACATCCCGGAGCACAAGGTGAACACGGTGTTCCTCGGCAGCGGCACGCCGGGCGATTGGGCGCTGGGAGAGTTCATCGGGCCGGTCGCCTCGGAGACGCGCAACTGGCTCGATCACCTGGCGACCGGGCATCAGTGCTTGCTCGCAACCGCGCAGGATGCGCGCCGCACGATCGAGGTTACGGCTGCGATCGATCGGTCGCTCAAATCCGGCGCGGCCGTGAGCCTGCCGCTCGCAAGCTGATCGCGCGTGCGTACCGGAATGGCGGCTGGTTCTGTATCCCTGTCTTCGCGGCAACGACCCGCTCAAATGCTTTCCTGAAACGTCATCGCAGATCGCGGCGAAGGCAACGAGCCCGCATACGCGCTTAAAGCTTGGAAACCCGCGTCTCCTTGCTGGTGATGAACTCCAGCAGCGCCGGCCGGCCTTCTTGCGTCGCCTGGATGCCGCGCTGGATCGCCGCCTTGATCTCGGCCGGTTGCGTGACCCGCTCGCCATAGCCGCCGAAGGCCTTGGCCATGTCAGCATAGTTGCCGGAGATGTCGGTGGAACGATACTTTTCCGTCGATACCGGCATCACCTTGAGCTCGATCGCCATCGAGAAGTTGTTGAGCAGGATGGAAAGGATCGGGATGCGTTCGCGCACTGCCGTTTCGAAATCCATGCCGGTGAAGCCGATCGCAGCGTCGCCCCAAAGGTTGATGCAGAGCTTGTCCGGCTTGGCGAGCTTTGCGCCCATCGCGAGACCCAGACCGTAACCGAGCTGCGTGGTCTTGCCCCAGCCGATGTAGGACAGCGGTGTGGTCGAGACCCAGAACGGTGAGATCTGATCGCGCGGGCTGCCCGCATCGTGCGTGATGATGCAGTTGTCGCGATCGACCGTGTGCATCAGATCCCAGATCACGCGATAGGGATTGAGCGGCGAGTCGTTGGAGGTCAGTAGTGGCATCCACTGCGACAGGAACTGCTCGCGCAGCTGCGCGATCTCGGCTATTCCGGAGGCGGCATCGCGTGGGGACTTGATCGTCTGCCCGAGCTCGCCGATCAACGCCTCCAGCACCAGTTGCGCATCCCCCAGCAAGGCTACTTCAGCACGCACGTCCTTGTTCAGGTGATCCGGCTCCAGCGTGGCATGAACGATCTTCTTGCCGTCCGGGAACTTGATACCGAAGTTGGTCTCGGTAAACGAGCAGCCGATGCCGATGATGAGATCCGCGTTCTGCACGAACTGGTGCACCGCGAGCGGCACCGCGTTGCCGCCGGAGCCGAGCGAAAGCGGATGGTTCTCCGGAAAGCTCGACTTGCCGCCGAGGCTGGTGGTGACCGGCGCACCCAGGAGCTCTGCGAACTGCTTCAATTGCGGCCAGGCTTGCGCCCAGTGCACGCCGGTGCCGGCATAGATGAGCGGGCGCTTGGCCGCCAGGATCGCGGCGGCGGCCCTGCGCACATCCGCCGGGTCCGGCGCGGTGCGCGCCTTGACCACCGGGGTGTAGGCGAAGTCGCCGATCTCCTCGTTCCAGATGTCGGTAGGCACTTCGACCAGGCACGGACCGCCGCGGCCGTTGCGCAGCCTGGAGAATGCGCGCCGCAGCGCGTTCGGCGCCTCCTTCGGCAGCATGAGATGCTCGGATGACTTGGTCACGCCGCGCATCTGCAGGGCGGAGCTGAAGTTCGGGTCGATGCTCGAAATGCGCCGTGCATAGCCTTGCGGCACCACGAGCACCGGAATGCTCTCGCCGTAGCACTGCGCCACGCCGCCATACGCGTTCTCCGCTCCCGGCCCGTGCTGCATGCAGAAGGCGCCGAGCATATTGCCGGACGTGACGCGCGAGATTGCGTCCGCCATATGCAGGCCGATGCGCTCCTGGCGCACGATCACCGGGCGGATGTTCTCGGCCGCGGCGAACTCGATCAGGTGATTGACCGGGTAGCCGCAAAGAATCTGCATACCCTCCGCCTTCATGATGCGTGCAATCGCCTGGCCGACTTTCATGGCACCCCCGATGGCTTGAAGTTACACGTGTCCTGACTGGAAAGCCGGTTACGCAGCCGGCTCCTGGTGCATTTTTCCGGGCTATGCTAGCACGGGAGTTTTTCCAGTTCTTCGCCAGCTGCTCGGCCACGTCTTCGCAGGCAGTGCGAATCGCCGTTGAACCGGCACGCTCTACATCAGGATCGGACCAAAACAGCTCGAACTGTGCAAGACGCGCAGTGACGCGCTAGACTGGCGGCGCGTGTCTCGAAGCATGACATTGGATGGCTGCCGTAGATGGCGCCGCTGGATGCAACGATACAGGGAGGTCAGCAAGATGAGCTACGTATGGATGGTCGTTATCGGTTTTGTCGCGGGATTGATCGCTCGCGCCTTGCACCCCGGCGACGACAAGCTGGGTTTGATCCTGACGGCCGTTCTGGGTATCGCGGGCTCGCTGCTGGCCAATTTCGTCGGCCAGGCGCTCGGCTGGTACGGCGCCGGGGAAACCGCAGGGTTCATCGCCTCGGTCATCGGCGCCATCGTATTGCTGGCGATATACAGCATGGTGAAGAAGCGCAGCGGCACGTCCGGCGGCTGATGGCAGGTCTGATCGACCCCTGGCGAACTTGATTGGGTAAGAAGATGGCAAAAGACAAGTATTGCCGTATCGAAGACGTCGAAGGCGACCGCGCCGAGCTCGCTGACATCCGGCAGCATATTCACGCGCATCCCGAGCTCTCGCACAAGGAAGTGGAGACCGCGCGGCTGGTCGCGCAGAAGCTCAGGAGCTGGGGCTACGAGGTGGCCGAAGGCGTCGGCGGCACCGGCGTCGTCGGGCGCCTTCAGCTCGGCAGCGGCAAGCAGCGCCTCGGCATTCGTGCCGACATGGATGCGCTGCCGATTCTGGAAGAGACGGGCCTGGCCTACGCCAGCCGCAACGAAGGCGTCATGCACGCCTGCGGCCACGACGGTCACACGACGGTTCTGCTCGGTGCGGCAAAGCAGATCGCCGCTCGCAAGAATTTCTCCGGTACGCTCAACCTGATCTTCCAGCCGGCCGAGGAAGCGGGCATCGACTGCGGGGCGAAGCGGATGCTGAACGATGGTTTGTTCGAACGCTTCCCGTGCGATGCGATCTTCGGGCTGCACAATCAACCGGGAAAGCCCGAGAAGACTTTCCACTTCCGGCCAGGACCAATGATGTCGGCGTCGGATCGCGTCACGATCACGGTCAAGGGCAAAGGCGGCCACGCCGCGCGCCCGCACCATACGATCGATCCGATCGTCGTCGCTTCGAGCCTGGTGATGGCGCTGCAGACGATCGTCGCGCGCAACGTCGATCCGACCCAGGTCGCGATCGTCACGGTGGGTACGATCCACGGCGGCAAGGCGATGAACGTCATCGCGAACGAGGCGACGCTCGGGCTTTCCGTGCGCTCGTTCGATATCGACGTGCGAGAGCTGCTGAAGCGCCGCATCACCGAGCTGGCCCAAGCGCACGCGGCGAGCTACGGTGCGACTGCGGAAGTCGATTACGGCTGGGGCCATCCCGTGCTCGTGAACGATGCGGCACAGACCGCGTTCGCGCGCGAAGTAGCCGCAGAGCTCGTTGGCAGCGAGAACACGGGCGAGGTCGAGCTGGTGACCGGCAGCGAAGACTTCGCCTACATGCTGGAGCGGGTGCCGGGCTGCTTCGTGCGCCTGGGCAACGGCGCCTCGGCCATGGTGCACACCTCGCGCTTCGACTTCAACGACGAGAATCTGACGGTGGGTGCGGCCTACTGGACGCGCCTCACCGAGCGCTTTCTGGCCCGCTGAGCCGCGGGCCGGCGCTCCGCCATCGCGTCATTCTCGCGTAAGCGGGCGGAAAAGGCGCCAGGCTCGATTTGGCGATTTAGGCCACAGGCGCGAGATGGGTCGCACGATAAATCGAGCCTGGCCCCGAGCCTGACCCCTTTTCCTGCGCTCGCGAGACCGTCCGTGGAGGGGAAAACATTGCGCTCGGCGGTCGAGCAGGACATCCGCGATCTCATAGCAAAGCATGGGCGGATCACGTTCGCCCGGTTCATGCAGCTCTGCCTGTACTCGCCCCAAGGCGGGTTCTACGCGTCCAGAGCGCAACGGATCAGCGCCCACTTCGGCACCTCGGCCATGAGCCACCCGGTTTTCGGCGCCCTGATCGCGCGCCAACTCGAGCAGATGTGGCGCCTGCTCGGCGAGCCTGCCGATTTCCATGTGATCGAGGTTGGTTGCGGCGACGGTGCCTTGGCCCGGTCGATCGTGCAGGCTTGTTCGCGCAGCACGCCCCGGCTGGCCGAGGCGCTTTTCTATGTCGCAGCCGACTACGCGCCTCACTGGCTGCATGAGTCCGATCATGCCGCCGGATGGAACGGTGGAAGCGGCGATCGGATGTCCGCGCTCGAGGCCGATGCGGGCTCGGCCGTTCGCCGCGTGCAGGGGGCAGGACTGAGCGCGTTCCGGCATGTCGTCGGCTGCATCCTGAGTAACGAGCTGATCGACAACTTCCCGGTCCATCGATTCGCCATTCAGGGCGGAAGCATCAAGGAGATCTTCGTCACGCTGGCCGATGACAAGCTCACCGAAGTGCTGGACGAGCCATCGTCGGCTCGCGTCGAACGAAGGCTCGCCGACTTGGGCTTATCCCTGCCCGAGGGGTATCGAGGCGAAGTGAACCTGGGCCTGGAGGACTGGACCGCTCAGATCGCGCGTGCGCTCGACCGAGGCTTCGTGCTGACGATCGACTACGGTCAGCTGGCGGACGACCTGTACGCTCGCGAGAATAGCGACGGTACGCTGGTTTGCTACCATCGACACGCCGCAAGAAACGACCCGTTGCAGGATGTTGGGCAGCAGGACATCACCTGCCAGGTGGACTTCACGTCGCTCATGCGACTGGGCGAGCGGCACGGGCTCGCCACTCTCGGCTACACCCCACAAAGCCAGTTCCTCACGAACCTCGGCTTCTCTTCCTTCGTCGATGCGCTCGAGGAGCAAGGCCTGTCCAGCGCCCGGGCGACGCTGAACCGCATGGCCATGATGGCTCTGGTTGACCCGGAGCAGTATGGCGAGTTGAAAGTGCTCGCACAGGCGAAAGGGCAAGGGCTGAACGTCGATCTTCTGGGATTTTCGAACCCAGTCGCTTATTGAGAATCCGGAAAGTGGCTGACAAGCCGCTTTCCGCACGACGCTCCCCTCTCCCTCCGGGAGAGGGGCTGGGGGTGAGGGAATCGAGCGTCAAGCACTTACCGAAAGCTCGATAGCGTCCGGGAAGTCTAACGTCCGATGGCAAGCACGTTCATCTCGATCGTGGCGAACGCGACCAGCCAGAGCGCCGCATCGTAGGCGTCGAACCATTCGCCGCGCCAGGCCCAGGTAAGCACCAATGCGGCGAGACCGAGGTACAGGACGGCTGCAATCGTCTCGACCACACCGAGGTGGCGTGCAAGGCCTTGTGCGAACCGGACCTTGAATTCGAGCAGAGCCACGACGGCGATCCAGAGCCCCGCATTGGCCGAGTCGAGCCAGTCCTCTTCATTGACATAGCCGATGGCGGCGGCGAGGACCGCCGCGCCCGCAGCCAGCCTCACCGCGTGCACCGCGATCAACGCGCGCCGCGTCGAAAGGCGCGTGGCGTGCGCCGTTTCGAGCTCGAACAGCAAAAGCAGTATCAGCCAGGCCGCGGCGTCGAGTCCTTCGGCGGCGGTTCCGTCAACGGCGAATACGACGGTGTTGGCAATGAGCAGGAGAAACACCCCGAGCTTGAAGCCGGGATACCACCCCGTCGTGACGTGGCGTGGAAGGTCGCGCCGCGGCCCTATGCCAGGGTGTCGACCCTCGCCAGAGTTTCGGTTCGCGCTGATCGGCCCGATCCGCCCGCGCGGCGGAATTCTGGCTAGCTCGGGGACTTGCTCATCATGAGGAAGCCGCAACTGTCCGGCGTGTTGCAGCCCGCGAGCGCCGTTTCGGCCCGCACCGTCACTTGTCGCGCGCCTGCCGTCCCGCGAAGCTGCTCGAGGCTGTCGGAGAAGAGACAAGCGCGGGTGCGCCCGGTGCCGTTGTTGCCGCCGCTGGAAAGAAATGGATGCGGGCCTTCGACCCGGATGTCATCGGCATAGAAGTCGTGCGCCTCGCCCCACTTCACGCCGTGCCACTGGAAACCTTCGAGGAACTGCTGCGTGAAGGTGAGGTAGCCGTCGTAGGGATTGAAGATGTCGACGTCCTTGGGACCGAGACCCGATCCATCCCACATCTTGCGCGCCAGGCTCGCGCAGGCTTCCTGATGCTCCTCCAGCGTCGCCATGCTGCTGCGGCCGCGGCTGCTATTCTGACAATGGTTGAGGACGTAGATCGGCGTTTGCCGCAGATCCTTGGCGCGCTCGGCCGTGGTGAAGACGAAGGCCGCGCAGGTGTTGACCGGCCGGTCGCAATCGTGGACCACCAGCGGTTCCTCGATCACGCGTCCGTTCAAGTATTCCTCGCGCGTGAGTTGATGGGGCTCGTGCATAGCGTAGTATCCCCAGGGCGTCCTCAAGCCGTTTCTGCGCAAGTTCAGACACAGGGGCGCGAGACCGTCGTGGGACTTGCCGTACTTCTTGCAGTATTGCAGGAAGACGAGGAGATTGTTGAACATCGCACCGCTCTGATAGCCCCAGGGGAGCGTGAAGGCGTTGGGGCCGGGGGCTTCCTGGCGGTTGTTCTGCGGATTGTTGTGTCCGTACCGGCCCGCGAGGTTCACCATGGGATACCACACCAGGGCGGTCTCGCATAAACCGTCGCCCACGGCCTGAGCGGCCAGTCCCATCATCGGGCCGATGTAGGGCGCATCGGATTTCAGGTACTTCGCGTTCTTGAATCCGAGCTCACGCTGAATCCATTCCGCCGAGGCTTTGGTCAGGCCGTCCTCGGTGTCGTAGGGTGGGGCGAAGTACGGCCGCGGCGCCCAGGTTTGCTCCGCCCGGGTGTCCGGGCTGGTGATGAGCCCATCGATGTCGTCCAGCGACAGGCCCGCGTCCGCGACGGCTTTGAGGCACGCCTCCTTGGTCAGGCCGCCGCAGCTCCTGTCGAGCGTTACGCCGTCCCAGCGCCGGTCGATGTGAGATTGCCCCCAGCCCACGATCGCGACCTTGCCCCGATGCTCCCAGAGCCCCATGCCTTCGCGATTTCTCATCCAATTCGTGTCGCTCGCCATTTCAGTCCCCCACCATTCAGTGCCCTAGTGCGCTCGTGTGATTCGCCGGTTCATGGCTGGGCTAGCTGGCCACCCGCCATTCGGGGAGGAACTGGCCGCTGCTCGTCTGCTCGAACTTCACTTCCACCGGAGCGCCGACAGGCACCTCGCCCGGCGGCGTGCCCGGAAGGTTGGAGAGGAAGTTGATGCCGGGGTCCTGGTCCAGGGTGATCAGCGCGAAATTGATGGGCTGCGCCGACCGGAAACCCCGGATGCGGGAGTCGCGTATCACGAAATACACGTCGATGTGGCCCTTGCCTGCGACTTCTTTCCATTCCAGCTTGTCGGCCGAGCCGCATTGGCTGCATTTTTGCGCGGGCGGGTAGTGCAGCCGCTGGCAGGCAGTGCAGTTCTGCAACACCAACCGGTGCTTGTTGCAGGCTTCCCAGAACGGCTTGGTCAATTCGTTCGGAACCGGGGCGGGCCGCTCCAAACCAGGGATCGTCGACGACATGGTTTTCCCTTCTCTGGCTGCTGCTACGGTACGCGTCGCCTCGACGGCGCAGGGTCGGTCTCGATTATGTGGAGGGGTCTGCTGCGGGTCAAGGTTGCAGATGGGGTCCACATTCTGTCGGGCGGCATCGCGGAGAGACGCCACGATAGAAGTATCGCGGATGCACCCTCGAACCTGCGTGGCGTCTCTTCCGTTCGGCCGGCGCGAACCATGGTTCTCGAAACCCCGGCCTCACTCCCCAACCCTTCTCCCGGGGGGAGAAGGGAGCGTCCAGTGCCCGCTGGGGCGGGCAGGTTCATGGAAAGCAATATTGAAACTTGCCGTCAATGCTGCGATGCTTCGGCGAAAGCACCGAAACTCGCGCAGGGAGAAACGCCATGAGCACCGAATCCCATCACCACCACGGCCGCCGCGTCGAGGACGTCCGCCTCATCACCGGCGCCGGCAGGTACGCCTCGGACTGGACCGCGCCGGGGCAGCTCTACGGCTTCTTCGTGCGCTCCGACCGGGCGCACGCCGAGATCGTCTCGGTGGACACGAAGGCCGCGGCTGCCTTCCCCGGCGTGAAGCAGGTATTCACCGGCGAAGACGCGGTGCGCGCCGGTTACACCCGGGCGCCGCACACGATGCAGTTCATCGGCAAGAACGGCATGAAGGCGAGGGCCCCGGAGCGCCCGGTGCTCGCGCACAAGAAGGTGCGTTTCGTGGGCGAAGCCGTAGCGCTGGTCGTTGCCGACAGCGCCGACGCCGCTGAGGACGCCGCCGAGCTGGTGGAAATCGAGTATCGCGACCTGCAAAGCGTCACCGATCCGGAAGGCGCGCTCGTCGACGGCGCGCCGCAACTGTCGGACGAGGTGCCGGGCAATCTGGCCTGGGAATCCGAAGTCGGCGACGAGAAAGCCGTCGAAGCGGCTTTCGCCGCCGCCCACCACATCACGCGCGCCAAGATCGTGTCGACGCGCGTGGCGCCGAATCCGATGGAGCCGCGGGCGTGTCTGGTCGCCTACGACGCGCAAACGGAAGCCTATCGCATCCACTCGCCGATGCAGGGCATCACCACGCTGCGCGGGCAGCTCTCGAACTACACCAAGGTGCCGCAGGAGAAGCTCGTATTCGAGGTCGACGATGTCGGCGGCGGCTTCGGCCAGCGCTCGGGCGCCTATCCGGAATACGCGGCGCTCATGATCGCTGCAAAAACGGTGGGGGCGCCGGTGAAGTGGGTGTCCCGGCGCACGGAAGGTCTTCTGACCGACACGCACGGCCGCAACATGATCGCCGACGGCCAGCTCGCGCTCGACAGAGACGGCAAGTTCCTGGCGATGCGCATCGACTGGATCGTCGATCTCGGTGCGTACCTCTCGCCGGGCGCGCAGGGGCACATCCGCAATACAACCAACTGCATGACGGGCGTCTACCAGATCCCGGCGCTGTACGCGTCGTATCGCATTCCGATCACGAACACCACACCGATCGGCGCCTATCGCGGCGCCGGCCGGCCGGATATCGCCTATGCCGTCGAGAGCCTGGTCAACCAGGCCGCCACGGAGATCGGCATGGATGCGGCGGAGCTACGCCGGCGCAACTTCATTCCCCCGTCGGCATTTCCGTACACGTCGCCGACCGGCGGCTCGTACGAGAACGCGGACATGCCGGGCGTGCTCGAAAAGGCGCTCGCGCTCGCCGACTGGAAAGGCTTCGAGGGGCGACGGGCCAGATCGAAGCAAGCCGGCAAGCTGCGCGGGATCGGCATTTCGACCGTCATCGAGAACACCGGCCTCGGCAACGCCCCCGCGGACGAGGTCGAGATCCAGCTCGATGCGAGCGGCACGGTCAGCGTGCTCAATGTCGCCAAGACGCAGGGACAGAGTCACGAGACGACGTTCGCGCAAATCGTCGCCAACGTGCTACAGATTCCGCTGGAGAGAATCAAGATCGTCCAGTGCGTGCCCGGGACGACGCTCAGGGGCAACGGGACCGGCGGCTCGCGCAGTACCGTCGGCGCCGGCAGCGTCTGCCATATCGCGGCACAGAAGCTGGTCGAAGAGGGCAAGCGCCTGGCGGCGCTCGAGCTCCATGTCGAGCCCTCGCAGGTCGACTACGGCAATGGCGAATTCACGTCCGGCGAATCCGATCGTGCCGTGAAGCTCGCAGATCTGGGTAAAGGCAAGACGCTGAGCTACATGGCGGACGGCAAGTTCGGCTCGACGTATCCGAACGGCTGTCACATCGCCGAAGTGGAGGTCGATCCCGACACCGGCAAGACCGAGGTCGTATCGTATTGCGCGGTGGACGACATCGGCGTGGTCATCAACCATAGCGTCGTCGAAGGTCAACTGCACGGCGGCGTGGTGCAGGGCGCGGGACAGGTCTTCGGCGAGCAGGTGGTCTACGATCCGGAGACGGGCCAGTCGCTGACCGCGAGCTTCATGGACTACTACATGCCGCGCGCCGGCCTGATCCCCGGAATTCGCGGCGAAGAACACCCGACGCAAAGCAAGGTAAACCCGCTCGGCGTCAAGGGCGTGGGCGAGTCCGGCTGCACGGCGTCGATTCCGGTGCTCGTCGGCGCGGTGCACGATGCCCTGCGCCCGCTGGGGATCAAGAGCTTGGACATGCCGCTCACGCCCGCCAAGGTTTGGCGGGCGATCCGCGGAGCAGCGCGCTAGAACAAGTCGTCGTTCCCGCGCAAGCGGGAATCCAGGCCGCTGAACTCGGGGGCGCGAGATCGACCCATCGCGCCCGCGGAGCCTGCCTCGAATGGTTCTATCGGGACCGACGGCGACGCCAGCGCGGGAGCTATTCGGGCAGCTTCGTCGACTGCCAGGTAATCATCCGCCATGTGCCGTTCTGATTTTCGTAGACGTCGGTGAACCGCACGCGGAACGAATTCGGCTTGCCGTTGGAATTGACGTTGATGGCCGCCACACCGGTGAGGACGACAGCGTTCCCGACGTCCTGCGCCTTCACCTCCGACGGCACCATCGACGTATAGACCGTCGTCCCGGACTCCATGCCGTCGATCAGGCTCTGCTTGGTGTCCTGGCGCCCGGACGAATGCGTGTAGACCAGACCCTTGCACAGCATGTTCTTGAGCGCTGCCGTGTCCACGTTATGGGAAAGCGGTGATCGAGCGGACTCACCGCAGCGCCGGAATCCGGAACAATCAATGCTATTCTGAGTTTCCGTTGCACGGGAACGACTTGCGGTCGTCTCGCCACTCGATCTCATTTTTGGGAGGCCCCATGAAAGTCTACGACGCGATGGCGAATGCCTTCATCAAGGAAGGCACCACGACGCTGTTCGGTCTGCTGGGCGACGGGCAGATGACCTGGTGGTCCGCGATCTCGAAATATCCGGAGCTGAAGATCATCGATGTGCGCGACGAGGGCTGCGCCGTCACCATGGCCGAAGGCTACGCGATGGCCACCGGCAAGATCGGGGTCGCGAGCGCTACCCAGGGCCCGGGACTCGCACGCATGACGACCTCGCTCATCGTCGCGGCACGCTCGCGCACGCCGGTGGTCGTGTACACGAGCAAGACCGCCCTGAATAACGAACACGTCGTCCAGCACATGAACCAGGATGCGCTGGTGGCCGCGACCGGCGCCGGCTACATCGAGGTGCTGAAGCCGTCCTACGCCGAAGACGCGGTCCGCGATGCGTTCTATCGCGCGCGGCTCGAATCGCGTCCCTACGTGCTGTGTGCGCCGCTCGAGGTGCAGCAGATGGAATGCGATGCCGACGGCGACGACTACCGGCCCTCGAGCGAAATGTTCGCGGGACAGCAGGCGATCCGTCCGGACCTCGAGCGCCTGCGCGAGGCCGCCGGTATCATCAAGGCCGCCAAGAAGCCGGTGATCGTTTTAGGCCGCGGCGCGATGTCGCCGGCGGCGAAGGACGCAGCCAATCGGCTGGCCGAGCGCATCGGCGCGCTGATCGCGACCACGCTGGTGGCCAAGGGCACGCTCGCCGACTCGGAATACTACGTCGGCGTTTCCGGGCTCTTCTCCGCACGCGAGGTGCTGCAGCTGTTCGAGGAGGCCGACTGCGTGATCGCCGTCGGCGCAAGACTGAGCACGCACACCTTGGCGGGCGGCTATCTCTATTCGCAGGCGAAGTTCATCCACATCGACATCGAACCGCACAAGATGATGGGGAACGACCGGAGCGCCGATTGCTATCTCCAGGGCGATGCGACAGCCACTCTGAAGGAGCTGATCGAGCTGCTCGAACGCGACGGCGCCGGCGGCCGCGGCTTCCGCACGGCCGAAGTGCGCAGAATTCTCGCCAACGCGGGACGCGATCCGGCGGAGTTCGAGATCGAGGACGGCACGGTGGATCCGCGCGAGGCGGTGGCCTTGCTGGATGAGAAACTGCCGCCCGACATCCACCTCGTTTCATCCGGCAACGCCCATGCGTGCTCGTTTCGCGTCATGCTGATGAAGCGCCGCCGCGGGCTGCAGATCTTCTGCACTGCGTTCGGCTGCATCGGGCAGGCGCTGTCGACCGCCGTCGGGGCAGCGGTGGGCTTGGGCGGAGCGTTCGTGTGCGTGGAAGGCGACGGCGGTGCGCTGCAAAGCATCCAGGAGCTGGATACCGTGGCCCGCCTGGGTCTCAAGTTCCTGTACGTGGTCGTGAACGACGAAGCCTACGGCGCGGAATACCACAAGCTGCGCGCCCACCAGCGCGACCCGATGCTTTCGTTCGTGAAGTCACCGGATTTCGCGGGGCTCGGACGCGACTTCGGCTGCCGCGGCGCCACGGCACGCACGCTGGACGAATTCAGCACCGCGATCGACGAGTTCCTGGCCGGCACTGGGCCGATGGTGATCGACCTGCGCATCTCGCGCAATGTCATCAGCATTCCGTACCGGCGGCTGCATTTCGGAATGGATGTGTGAGGGTTCATGTTCAGCCGCCAGAAGCCTGAGAGGCGATCTTCTCCAATAACCGGGCAGGTTTCGGCTTCGGAACCCAATCGGGCGGGTTCCAGAAGACGTGCGGGCTGATTTCATCGACGCTCGTGAGTCCGAGCTGAGCCATGACCCGGTCCATCTCGGTCTGGAAAATCTCGAGCGCACGGTAGGCACCGGCTTCGCCAGCGGCGGCAGAGCCGTAGAGCGTAGGCCGTCCGGACATGACCATATCCGCGCCGACGGCGATGGCCTTCACGAGATCCGAACCGCGTCGCGCGCCGCTATCGATGATGATCTTGAGACGGTCGCCTACGGCTCTGCGAACCTCTGGCACCAACTGCAGCGGCGCCGGTGCGCAATCCAGGTAGCGGCCACCATGGTTCGACAGCACGACACCGTCCAGACCGTAATCGGCGGCGATCATGGCGTCTTCGAGACTCTGCAGCCCTTTGACCAGCATGTTGCCCGGCCAGATGTCGCGGATACGCTTGATGTCGTCCCAGCACTGGGTGTCGGGCTTGGTGAGCTCATGGTCGACCAGCTTGTCCGTGAGCTTGCTCGCCAGCTCCGGCGGATAGTTCGCTTTTTTGAACGCGCCGCGTTGGATGTATTGTGGAGCGAGAACACGCAGACACCAGCCGGGGTTGGCGAGGACCTGCGCAATCAGCTTCGGCGTATACCGCAGCGGCATGGAGAAGCCGTTCCTGCGCTTGGACACGTTCTTGAGAACGCGGTTTTTGATCTTGAGCGACTGATAAACGTCGCGGTTATGCTTGAGCGCTATTCCATCCTCCGCCGCGCCGTCGATATACTCGAATATGCCGCGAGGCAGACGCTTCTTTGCCCTCTGGCGAAGGTCTTCGATGTTGTAAGCACCTAGATTTTCACTGGCCATCGCGCGCTCCAATGCTCACTCGTTCAATCCGGGATGAAAGCGACCGCGTCGATCTCGATGAGCGCCCCCTGGAGCAGGCCGGCAACCTGCACGGCTGCGCTCGCCGGCAGGTTCGCTCCGAAGCGCTCGCCGCGCACACGCGCGTACTCGGCGTACTCGTCCAGGCTCGTCAGCCAGGCGGTGATGCGAACGACGTGCTCGAGCGACCCGCCGAGCGCCCGCAGCGCCGTCTCGATCTGGTCGAAGCACCCGTTGGTCTGCTCCGCCAACGAGCCGCCCGAGGCGAGATGGCCTGATACGTACACGGTCTTGCCCGCCCCAGTGACCGCCACCGCCTTGCTGAAGCTGGCGCCCGTGGCGCCTGGAACACGCTCTATGCCCATGTCTGCCACCTGTTCGAGATTGCGAGCGGGTCAGTGTACGATTTCACGCCGCTGCCTGTCGATTTCGCGCTAGCGCCATCGATTAGGAAGCGAACGGTCTGTCTCTCGGCCGTTCCCAAACGACCATTCTCGAAAAGGCGACCAGACATGACCACCAATACCGTCAGACTGCATCGGGTGCTCCGCGCCAAGCCGAAGCGTGTGTACAAGGCGTTCCTGGACCCGGATGCCACGGCCAAATGGCTACCGCCCTACGGCTTCACGTGCAAGGTCCATCACGCGGATGCCAGGGTGGGTGGCAGCTATCGGATGTCGTTCACGAATTTTTCCACCGGCCATGAGCACGCGTTCGGCGGCGAGTATCTGGAGCTTGTCGAAGGCGAGCGTATTCGCTACACGGACCGGTTCGATGACCCGAACCTGCCTGGGGAGATGCGTACCACGGTGTCGTTGAAGGCGGTGTCGTGCGGCGCGGAACTGAGCATCGTCCAGGAAGGCTTGCCGGAGGCCATCCCGGTCGAGATGTGCTATCTCGGCTGGCAGGAGTCGCTCGCGCAGCTCGCAACGCTCGTCGAACCCGAGAACCCTGAATGACGCGTGTTGCTCTCGAACTGCGAGCTCCTGCTACCAGGCTCGGCCGCTGCCGATGCGCAACCGAAGGAGATTGCTCGCTGTTACAGTTCCGCGCGACTATTTCTTCAAGCCGGCTTCGCGCGCCACGCGCTCGAAGTTGACCAGTAGCCCATGAATCAGTTTCTGGTACTCGTCCGGCGGCACGTGCGCCGGAAAGAAACTGATCTTCTCGAACTGAGCTCGTACGTCCGGCATGTCGAGCACGCGGTCGACGTCACGGCTGATCTTCTCGATCACGGCCCGTGGCGTGCCCGCCGGCGCCATCAAGCCGTGGGTTGCATCGCGCTCGAAGTTGGGCAGGACCTCGATCACTGCCGGCACATCCGGGAGCTGCGGCGCGCGCTTTGGCGTCACGACCGCAAGCGGCACGAGCTTCCCGTCGCGGATCATCCCCAGTGAGGGGCCCAAGCCAGGGATACCGAAGTGCACGCGGGCGGTGACGATCTCGATCAGCAGCTCGGGCTGACCCTTGAACGCGACATGTTGTGGCTTGATCCCGGCGGCCATGTTGAACCGTGTGGTGGTCATGTGGGTGCCGCTGCCGGCGCCCGTCGTGCCAAAGAAGAACTTGCCCTCGCGCGCCTGCGCCATCGCAATGAGCTCCTTGACCGTCTTGATCCCCAGCGAGGGCGATACGGCCAGAACGCTCGTCGGATATCCGATTTGCGTGACCGCCACGAAATCCTTGATCGGATCGTACGCAGCTTTCGCCGCCAATAACGCGCTGACTGCGAACGACGACGAGATCATGCTCAGCGTGTATCCGTCGGGAGTCGCTCTGGCCACGGTCGCATTGGCGAGCGATCCGCCCGCGCCGGACCGGTTTTCGTAGACGACCGGCTGCTTCCAGAGCTCGGAGAGCTTCGGGCCGATCGTGCGGGCGGTGAAGTCGGTCGAGCTACCCGGCGAAAAACCGATCACGATGCGCACCGGGCGTACGGGCCAGTCTTGTGCACCCACTGCCGGCTGCGGGAACGAAGAGGCTGCGACAAACCACACCGAGCACCATGCTCCGACGATCAGTCTCACGACACGCCCTCCTTCAAGTGGCCCGGTCGAGCCGAACGGCAGATGGGGCCGGTTACGTACGCTCCTTTACATAGCAGTGCCGGCCGTGAGATCGAGCGTGCATCGGCTCGCGGAATTTCGTGCGTGAAAAGCGAACGGGCGGCGTGACGAACGAGAAACGACGAAGCGCGCAAATCAGGAAATGCGGCTTCGCAGTGTGATGGGGTGTGAGAACCGCTCGTCGGCGCAGATCTGCGCGGCAAGCGTACGTAGGTTACACCTCCTTGGCATGGAACGAAAGGTATGCCCATTGCGCTTCGGGGACCTGTCGAGCCTGGAGCACGCCGCCGGCGCTCGCTTCCAGTGCGCGCCGGCTTGCTGACGTACGCGACCGAACGTTGCGGCAATGTCCTACGCGATCTTCTCCACGGTGGCGCACGGCTAGACGGCTGGCGCCCCAATGCCTTGAAATGCCTCCGCCTGTCGACAAAGGAGCGAAACATGATTGTTCACAAGCGGATTGGCGCCGTGTTGGCGCTATCGTTCGCCGCAGCGTATTGCGTCACCGCGGGAGCCCAGGAGAATTACCCGAGCAAGCCGATTCGCTTCATCATCGGCTTCCCACCGGGCGGCAGCAACAACATCGTCGCGCGCCTCATCGCGCCCAAGCTCACCGAATACCTTGGCCAACAGGTCGTGGTCGACAATCGCGGCGGCGCCAACACGTCGATAGCCACCGCGCTGGCCGCGCAGGCGAAACCCGACGGATACACGATCCTGATGAATGCGCCGGGCCACACCACCAATCCCTCGCTCATCGATAACCTGAGCTACGATTCGATCCGCGACTTCGAGTTCATCACTCAGATCGGCAGGGGTTCGAACCTGCTGGCTACCCACCCGTCGTTTCCGCCGCGTAGCGTTAGCGAGCTCATTTCCTACTCCAAGGCGAACCCGGGGAAGGTCAACTACGGGTCGTCCGGGATCGGCACTTCGGTGCACCTGTCCGCGGAGCTGTTCCAGTACATGACCCAGGTGAAGTGGGTGCACCTTCCCTACAAGGGCGGCGGCCCGGGGATGGTGGCGCTGCTCGCGGGCGAGATATCGCTCTACTTCGGCAACGTGCCGACGGTCATTCGCCATGTTCGCGCCGGCAAGCTGAACGGGTTGGCGACGACTGGCCTGAAGCGCTCTCCGGCTGCGCCAAAGCTCCCGACCGTTGCGGAGAGCGGCGTGCCGGGATACGAGGTCACGAGCTGGTGGGGGCTGTCGGCGCCGGCCGGGACGCCGCGCCCCATCCTGCAGCGGCTGCACAAGGCGACGATCCGCGCGTTGAACGAGCCCGATGTGCGCAAGCTCCTGGAGAGCCTCGGCGCGGAGATACTCGGGACCACGCCCGAGGAGTACGCCGCGTTCATACGCCACGAAATCGACAAGTGGGGCAAAGTCATCAAGGCGGCGGGCATCAAGCGCCAGTGATCGGCCAACAAGCCGCGGCCCGGTTAAACTGCCAGTCGTTTCGCAGCCGGATGCCGGTCGATCCGTGGATAGGCGCTCGATACTCATCTCCGCCGTTACCTTGCTCTTCGCGCCGCTAGCCGTCGCTTCTCGAAGTCGGGCTCGATCGGTCGGGAAACCGACCGCAACGGCCCTCGCGCAGATTTTCGAGCGCGCTGCGGCACTCGATCCTCTCAAGACGGTCATCGTCGCGCACAACGGCGCCACCCTTGCTGAACGCGGCTACCGCGGTACTTCGCTGAGCGCGCCGACCAACATCAAGTCGGTGTCGAAGGCGGTCATTTCGGCGCTCGTGGGCATTGCCATCGCCAAGGGCCTGCTGGAAGGGACCGAGCAGAAAATCGCGCCGCTGCTCAGGAACGAGCTGCCGGCCAAGCCCGATCCTCGCTTGGCGCGGATCACCATCGGTCACTTGCTGTCCATGCAGGCGGGCCTTCAGCGTACCTCGGGTGTGAACTACGGGCGATGGGTATCGAGCGGCAATTGGGTGCGCACGGCACTGGCCTGGCCCTTCGTCGACGACCCCGGTGGACAGATGCTCTATTCCACGGGCTCCACCCATCTGCTTTCGGCCATTCTCACGCGGGTGAGCGGCCGCTCCACGCTGCAGCTCGCCCGCGATTGGCTGGGCCCGCTCGAGGACTTCTCGATCGCTGCGTGGGAGCGCGATCCGCAGGGCATTTATATCGGCGGCAACCAGATGGCGATGAGCACGAGATCGCTGCTGGCCTTCGGCGAGCTCTATCGCAATGGCGGCAGGACGGCGGCAGGCAAGCCATTGATCTCACCCGAGTGGATCGAGCTGTCCTGGACGATTCGCACCCACTCTCGCTTCACCGGCGACGGCTACGGCTACGGTTGGTTTCACCGGCGCGTCGGTGAGCACGCCGTGCATTATGCCTATGGCTACGGCGGGCAGATGCTCTATATCGTACCGTCGCTGGCGCTTAGCGTCGTGATGACTTCGGACGACAAACATCCCGCCGGTCGATCCGGCTACCGCAACCAACTGCACCGCTTGCTGGAGGAGATCGTCGGCGTCGTGGACGCGTACTCGGCGTACTCGTCCGGTCGCGTCGGCCAGGCGGTGATGCGAACGACATGCTCGAGCGCAGCGCCCAGGGCCTGGAGCGCCGCCCCGATCTATCGAGCGTTCCCTATTCCATGACACGCTCGTCCCTCACCCCCAACCCCTCTCCCGGGGGGAGAGGGGAGCGTCGCGTCCGTATTGGACTGTCGTCCAATACGGAACGATCAATAATCGAAGCACCCGTTCGTCTGTTCGGCCATCGAGGTCTGTTCCCGTTTACGGCCGTCCCATTTGCGGTCAACTTTCTCCAGGCCCTGGCGTATGCCAGAATCCGTTCCTGAGCTGCCGAGAAGTCACCCCGGATGCGGGATCGCTTCGCGCTCGCGCCAGATTCCGCAAATGACGGCGTTTTCAATGGAGTAATTGCATGTCGAAAGTCGCAGTCATCGGCAATACCGCGCGTGCGATCGGTGCCGTGTGCGCGTCGGATCTCGCGCTGTCGGGTCACGAGGTTCGCTATGCGGTGTTTGCGGAGCAGAAGGATCAGCTTCCGGCAGTGCGCAAGGCCGGAGGCTTCACCGTCGAAGGCGATCCCAAGCACCTCATCTCCAGGAAAACCGGCTTTGCAAAGCTCGACAGGATCTGCGACACCACTGCCGAGGCGCTGAAGGATGCCGAGGTCGTGCTGATCGAAGTCGACATGCACCAGCTCGAAGACAAGTTCAGCGCCATGATTCCCGAGCTCGCGCGCGGCGCCGTCGTGCACGTTCAAAGCCACGGGTACTGGCCGGCCGCGCGCTTGACGCCGCTGCTGCGCAAAGCGGGTCGCGACGACGTGCTCGTGACCGAAGCGCCCGCGCCGACACATGCTGCGCGGATCGACGGCGCGGTGGTGACGCCCAGGGGGCTGCGCAAGGGGATTCAGATTGCGACGGTGCCGGCTTCTCGGTCGGGCGAGGCGCTCGCAGTCCTGAAGCCCCTGTTCCCCTATTTCGAGGCGGCGTCTTCGGTGCTCCAGACCGGGCTCGAGAACCTGAACCTGATCGTGCACCCGGCGATGGTGCTGCCGAACGTCGGCGCGATGGAGCGCGCGAAACTCGAGGGCAGGAAGTTCGGCTTCTACCAGGAGGGCGTCGTGCCGGCGGCGGGCGTGCTCGGCGACGCGCTCGACGCCGAGCGCAAGCTCGTGTGCGAGGCCTACGGCGTCGCGCACACGCCGATGGCGAAGGCGATCGAGCAGTACTACGGCTACACGAGCAGCACCTTCTACGAAGCGATGCAGAATCCCGTGTACAAGTCTTTCCCTGCGTTTCAGCCCGACATCTGGCGCGCGTGGACAGGGGACGATCTGCCCTACGCCATCGTGCCGTGCGTGCAGCTTGCCGATCAGGCGGGGATCGCGGTCCCGCTGCACCGCGCGTTCGCGCAGATCCTCGGCGTTCTGCTCGGCGTCGATCCGTGGCAGTGCGGGCCATCGCTCGCGGACATGGACCTCGACGGCACGCCGGCGGCAGTGAAGCAGCGGACGTTCGGCTCACGCTGAAGAGGCCAGCCTTCGCCCGCGCATGATCGAGGGAATCAGCGAGCTGCACAACCGCGTGCTCGCGGCACACCGCTCTATTGAGAATTCGCTAAATGGGCGACAACCCTTTTAGCGCTGGACGCTCCCCTCTCCCTCCGGGAGAGGGGCTGGGGGGTGAGGCCGGGAATTCGCGGATCATGGTCCGCGCCGGTCGAACGGCATCGGCCTGTATGCCGATGCGCGCACTGCAAGTGAGGGAATCGAGCGTCAAGCATTTTTCGAAAGCTCGATAGGCCGCGATAGAATGACGCCCAGGTAAGCGATTACCTGACCAAGAACGCCCGGCGCGCATGCCGGACGCAAAGTGATTACAGCACGGGGGAGGAGGATCCATGAGCACGCGTTCTCTGATGGGAGCAGCATTGGCGGCGTTTGCGCTGGTCGCGACCGCGCAGGAGCGGTTTCCGAGTCGCCCGATCACCATGGTGGTCGCGTTTCCGCCGGGCGGCGTCGCCGATACCACCGCCCGGCCGACCGCCGCGGCGATGGAAAAGGTACTGGGGCAGCCAGTGACGATCACCAACCGGCCCGGGGCGGGCGGAGCGGTGGGTAATGCGGTTACGGCGAACTCCAAGCCCGATGGCTACACCATTCTGATGGCGCTCTCGAGCATCTCGGTGATCCCGGCCGCCGATGAGCTGTTCAACCGCAAGCCCGCGTACTCGCTCGACCAATTCGTGCCGATCGCGCTGATCAGCGCGGATCCCACGATCCTGGTCGTGCATCCGTCCCTGCCGGTGAAATCGCTGCAGGATCTCGTCGCGCTCGCGCGCGCGAAGCCGGACGCGCTCACCTTCTCCTCGTCCGGACTCTACGGCGCCCTGCACATGCCGATGGAGATGTTCCTGTACGCCTCGAAGGTCAAGATACGCCACCTGCCGACGACCGGCGGCGGGCCGGCTCTCACGGCGGTGCTGGGTGGCCACGTCGAGTTGACGGCGGGCGGGCCTGCGGCCATCAGCGGCCACGTCAAGTCCGGAAAGGTGCGCCCGATTGTGAGCTGGGGCGCGGACCGCCATCCCTCGTATCCCGACATTCCAACGTTCCGGGAGCTTGGTTACAAGGACGTCGAGTATTACATCTGGGCCGGCCTGGTCGGTCCGCGCGGCATCCCGGACTCGGCGCTGACGGCACTGCGCGCCGCGGCGAGCAAGGCGGTGGAGGATGCTGGCTTCAAGAAATCGATGGCGAGCGTGGGCACGCTCGTGCAGTACAAGGATGCGCCCGAGTTCGGCAAGTATTGGGAGGCCGACGCCAAGCGTCTCGCGCGACTGGTGAAGATCGTCGGCAAGGTCGACGCCAAGAAATGACCGTGAGCGAGAATCGGTGACCGGCAATCCGAACACAGGCGCGGGCGCGCCGGACACGGAGGAGAAGCCCGGGGGTTTGCGCAGCGATCAGTTCTCCGGATTGATGCTGACCGCGCTCGCCCTTTACCTGGCATGGGCGAATCGCGACTACCCTCTGGGCACCCTTGCGGAGCCGGGACCCGGCTACTTGCCGCTCGCCCTGGCGATTTTTCTGGGAGCGATAGGCCTGCTGATCGCGCTCGGCGGCTCGCGCTCCTCGCGCCTCACGGCCATGCAATGGCCCGAGGCGACCCGTGCCGTGGTTGTCGTGCTGGCCTGTGCTAGCGCGACGCTGCTGCTCGAGCCGCTCGGCTATCGCATCACGGTGATCACGCTTCTCATCTTCTTGCTGGGCGTGGTCGAGCGCAAGAACGCGCTCGCGGTGGCGCTGGTGGCGCTGGGATTCGGCTTCGGCTCTTTCTACGTCGTCGGCGATCTGCTGCACGTGCCGCTGCCGCGGAGCCCATGGGGCTTTTGACGTCGGCAAACGCAAGGCGGGAGGCGAAAGGCAAAAGAATGAAGGGCGCCCCGTTGCACGCTTCATGTTTCAGCTTTCAAGAGCGGCGGGTCGATGGGTGAGACGCTGGAAGGGCTGCTGCTCGGCTTCTCGGTTGCGCTCACTCCATCGATCCTGGTTTACGCCTTCGCGGGCTGCCTCGTCGGCACGCTGGTCGGCATGATGCCGGGGCTCGGGCCGCTCGCCGGCATCAGTCTGCTCTTGCCGGCCACGTTCGGATTGAACCCGATTATCGCAATCGTGCTGCTCGCTGGCGTGTATTACGGCGCGATGTACGGCGGCTCGACCACCTCCATCCTGATGCGCATTCCGGGCGAAGCGGCCTCCGTGATGACCTGCGTCGACGGCTACGCGATGACCCAGAACGGGCGCGCGGGACCCGCGCTCGCCATCGCCGCGATCGGCTCTTTCGTGGCCGGCACGGTCGGCGTGATCGGGCTGACGCTGCTCGCGCCGACGCTGGCGCAGTGGGCGCTGCGTTTCGGGCCGCCGGAGTACACGGCGCTGCTGCTGATGGGGCTATTCATCCTCGCCTACATGAGCGGGGGCTCGACGCTGAAGACGCTGGCGATGGCGGCAGCGGGGCTGATGCTCGGCATGATCGGCATCGATGTCATGAGCGGCTACACGCGCTTCAACTTCGGTATGGTCGAGCTGAGCGACGGGGTGGGAATCGTGCCGGTCGCAGTGGGGCTGTTTGGGGTCTCGGAGATCCTGCTGACCGCGGGCGCGACGACAATGCCCCCCGTTCAGCGGCCGAAGCTGCGCGATCTCGTCCCCTCGCGCGAGGAGCTCCGGCGCTCGGTCGGTCCGGTGTGCCGCGGCAGCGTGCTCGGGTTCCTGATCGGCATCATCCCGGGATCGGCGCACATCATCGCCTCGTTCGTGTCCTACGGGATCGAGCGCCGCGTGTCGAAGACTCCGGAGCGCTTCGGCAAAGGCGCGATCGAAGGCGTGGCGGGTCCGGAATCCGCCAACAACGGCGCGGCGAGCGGCGCTTTCGTGCCGATGTTGGCGCTCGGCATCCCCACCAGCCCCATCACTGCAGTGATGATCGCCGCCATCATGGTGCACGGTGTCCTGCCCGGACCGCTGCTGATCCAGCAGCAGCCCGAGCTCTTCTGGGGATTCGTGGCGAGCATGTACGTCGGCAACGTCGTCCTGCTCATCCTCAACCTGCCGATGGTGGGCGTCTTCGTCAACCTGCTGCGCATCCCCTACAGCTATCTCTATCCGTGCATCCTGTGCTTCTGCATCCTCGGCACCTACTCGGTCAGCAACAGCATCACCGACGTGTGGATCCTGCTCGTCATGGGGGTCATCGGCTACGTTCTGCGCAAGTTCGGCTACGACCTTGCGCCGGTGGCGCTGGGTCTCGTGCTCGCGCCGATGCTGGAGCTGTCGCTGCGCCAGTCGTTGTCGATGAGCGCCGGCGACTACGCCATATTCATCGAGCGGCCGATCGCGACGACGATGCTCGCGGCTGGGTTCGTGATATTCCTGCTCGCCATCAAGCCGCTGGTGTTCAAGGGAAAGAAGGACTGGCGCTCGGCGGTAGGCCTCGATGACGAGATATGACGCTCAAATGGCACTCGATTAACGCCCCGTTCGTGCGCGCCGGCAGCGGCGGTTCGGTGGAGCAGCGCGGCAGTGCGAACCGGCAGCGCGGATGGAATGCGCATCCGCCCGGCGGATCGATCGGGTTCGGAAATGCAACACCGAGCTGCGAATCGGGAATACCGAGGCCGGGCTCGGGGGTCAGGACCGAATCGAGCAGTGCCTGCGTATAGGGGTGCTCGGGCTGGCGAAAGAGGCTCTCGGTATCCTTCTCCTCGACGATGCGCCCGAGGTACATCACCGCCACGCGGGTTGCGAGATGCTCGACAACGGCCAGGTTGTGGCTGATCAGAATGTAGGTGACGCCGAGCTCCTTGCGCAGTTCGAGTAGCAAGTTGAGGATCTGCGACTGCACCGAGACATCGAGGGCGGAGGTCGGTTCGTCGCAGATGACCAGCTCCGGACGCATTACCAGGGCGCGCGCGATCGCCACGCGCTGGCGCTGCCCGCCCGAGAGCTGGTTCGGATAGCTGTCGGCATAGCGGCGCGCGAGACCGACCAGATCGAGAATGTCGGCTACGCGCTTCTTCTGCTCGGACGAACTGCCGACGCCATGCACGCGCAGCGGCAACGAAACGATGTCGGCGACCGTCTGGCGCGGGTTGAGCGACGAATACGGATCCTGAAAGATCGGCTGCACCCGCCTTGCCCGCTCGAGTCGCGGAATCGAGTACAGCGGCTGGCCCTCGAACAGAATCTCGCCCGCGGTCGGCTGCAGCAGTCCCAGCAGCATTTTTGCGAGCGTGCTCTTGCCGCAGCCCGATTCGCCGACCAGGCCGAGGATTTCGCCCTTGTCGACGCGCAGGCTGACGCCGTTGACCGCCTTGAGCGTGCGGGCCGTGCGGAAAAGTGCGCGGCCGACACGAAAAGTGCATTCGGCGTCGCGGCTCTCGAGCAGTGCCGTCATGTCGCGCTCGCAAGCTCATCGGGCGACAGAATGCAGCGCGCCGCATGACCTGTCCAATCTTCGACGAGTGCGACCTCGGCTTCGCATGCTTCGCGCCTGAACCCGCAGCGGCTGCGGAAGCTGCACCCGCTCATGCTCCCGATCAAGGAGGGCACCATCCCGGGGATGGAACCGAGCGGGCTGCCGCGCGCGACCTTGCCGGGCACCGGAATGCACGCCATCAGGCCGCGTGTGTAGGGATGGCGCGGCTGCCTGAAAATCTCGGCCGCGGTGCCCTGCTCGACGATCTGACCGGCGTACATCACGGCAACGCGGTCCGCCACCCTTGCGACGATCCCGAGGTCATGCGTGATCAGCACCAATCCCATGCCGAACTCGCGCCGCAATTGCGCGAGCAGGAGCAGGATCTGAGCCTGGATCGTCACGTCGAGCGCCGTGGTCGGCTCGTCCGCGATCATCAGGTCGGGTCCGCACATGAGCGCCATTGCAATCATCACTCGCTGGCGCAGCCCCCCGGAAAGTTGATGCGGGTACTGCGACAGCCGGCTCGCCGCCGCCGTGATCCCGACCTTCTCGAGCAGAAACACCGCCCGCTCGCGCGCCTCGGCACGCGTTGCCCCGCGGTGCCGCACGAGCATCTCGCCGAGCTGATTGCCGATCGTGTACGCCGGATTGAGCGAGGTCATCGGCTCCTGGAAGATCATCGCCATGCGGCTACCGCGCAAGTCGGCGAGCTCGTTGTCGGTCGCCTCGAGCAGATCGATGCCGTCGAACGCAAGCGTTGCCGCAGTGCGCCGCGCCCGCCGGGGCAGCAGCGACATCAATGCGAGCGCCGTGAGCGACTTGCCGCATCCTGACTCGCCGACGATGCACAGCGTCTCGCCGCGCTCGACGGCAAAGGTCACACCGCGAACCGGGTGCAGCATCCCGGCCGCGAGCGGAATATCGACCACCAGGTTGCGCGCCTCGAGCAGTGCGTTCATGCTGCCCGAATGCAAGCGGAGCGAACGCGACGGTCCACGTTCAATTGCGATTCTCCGGCGCGGCGATGTCGCGAATGCCGTCGCCGACCATGTTGACCGCCAGCACCAGCACCGAAAGCGCGATCCCGGGGATGACGATTACCCATGGCTCGAACAGCAGGTGCTCGCGCCCCTCCGCGATCATCAGGCCCCACGAGGGCAGCGGCGGCTGCACGCCGAGCCCGAGGAAGGAGAGCGCCGCCTCCAGCAGGATCGCATGCGCAACCTCGAAGGTAGCCACCACGATCAGATTGTTCAATACGTTGGGCAGCACTTCCGTGAGCACGATGCGCGTGGTCGACGACCCGACAGCGGCCGCCGCCGCGACATAATCGAGCGCGCGCACCTGTTGCGTGGCGCTGCGCATGACGACCGCGTAGCGGTCCCAGAGCAACAAGCCCATGACCATGATGACCGCGGTAAGCGACCCCCCGACCAGCGATACCACCGCGAGTGCGACCAGCACGACCGGCATGGAAAGGCGCACCGCCAGTATGTAGCAGATGACCGAATCCACGCGCCCGCCGAAGTAGCCCGCGCTCACGCCGAGCGCGGCGCCGATGACGCCGGACATGAGCGCGGTGAGCACCCCGATGAGGAGCGAAATCCGCGCCCCGTAGACGACCCGTGCAAGGTAGTCGCGCCCGAGCGCATCGGTGCCGAGCGGATGCGCCCACGAGCCGCCGTCGAGAAATACGGGCGGCACGAGGCGATTGTTCAGGTTCTGAATATAAGGATCGTGCGGCGAGACCAGCGGCGCCGCAAGCGCCAACCCTACGATCAGCGCGAGCACGACGCCGGCGATCACGAAGCTGCGGTGTCCGAGCATGCGCCGCAAACGGATCCTGCCGGGCGCGGGCGTCAGGGCGCGTTCGACATCTTCGATGGTGGCGGTAGCGACGCCGATGCCGTTTGCCATGACGGGGATCCTCAGGCGCCGCGAATGCGCGGATCGAGCCACGCGTTGATCAGGTCGGAGGCGAAAGTGAGCCAGACGTAGAACATCGACACCAGCAGCAGCACCGCCTGCACCACCGGAAAATCCTGCCGGCTGATCGACTGCCAGGCCAGTTGTCCGACCCCCTGCATGGCGAACACCGTCTCGATCACCACCGAGCCCGACAGCATATGGCCGAACTGCACGGACGCGAGCGCGACCACCGGAATGGCCGCGTTGCGCAAGGCATGCTTGAACAGAACCGTGCCGTGCGTCAGACCCTTGGCATAGGCGGTGCGGATGTAATCGGAGGCGAGCACTTCGAGCATCCCCGAGCGCGTGAGCCGCATCACCGCCGGGGTGGAGTAGTAGCCGAGCACGAAGCTCGGCAGGACGAAGTGCATCCAGGTATCCGCGCCACTGATCGGCAGCCAGCGCAGGATCAGCCCGAACAGAATGATCAGCAGCAGCCCGAGCCAGAACGTCGGCAACGCCTGGCCAAGCACGGCAAGGGTCATCGCCACCCGATCGATGAGCGTGTTCGGCCGTAGCGCGGCGAGGACTCCGAGCGGAACGCCGATCACGAGCGAGATCACCAGCCCCCAGCATGCGAGCGTGAGCGTGATCGGCAGGCGCTGCTCGATCAGCGTCCACACCCTTTCCGGATAGTAGAACGACTTGCCGAAGTCGCCGCTCGCGGCGCTGGATGCCCAGTCCCAGTACTGCGTGATGAGCGGCCGATCGAGACCGAGCTGGGTGCGAATGCGCTGGATGTCCTCCCCGCTCGCCGACTCGCCCGCCATCGCCGTGGCCAAATCGCCCGACACGCGCAACGCCATGAATGCGACGAACGATACCGTCAGCGCGACCAGAATGGCGATCAGCAGCTTGTGCGCGGTGTACTTGAGCATGTCGTGCTCCCGCTCATTGTTGCCTCGCCCGATTTGGATACCCGATCGCCTCGGGCGCCGCATCGACCCGCAGCGCGTTCGTCATGGCGCGGGGCGAGACGCCGATTTTCTTCCCGCCTCGTCGGAAAACCGCACCGGAAACCTGGGGCGCTACTTCCAGCTCGTGCGGTACAGGTGCGGAATCTCGTCCGGTGTCGGCTGAAACTGCAGATCCTTCGTCATCGCATAGAAATAGGCGTAGGAGAAAAGCGGCAGCCAGTATGCATTGCGCGTGATGATCGCGTGCGCCTCGTCGTAGAGCGCCAGGCGCTTGGCCGGATCCACTTCGGTAGCGGCTTTGTTGAGCAGCTCCGCCACCTTGGGATCCTGAGTCGTATCGTCGGGGCCCTTGCCGAAAAAATAGGCGGTCGAACGATCCACGTCGTTGATCGAAGAAGAGCCCCAGGCCATGAAGTTCATCGGCACCTCGCCCTTGCGCACCTTATCGCGCAATGTCGAGTATTGCAGCCATTGCAGCCTGGTCTTGATCCCGACCTTGGCGAGGTCGCCCATGATGGCTTCCGCGAGCTGGCGGTCGCGATAGCCGTAGAAGTCGATCTCGAAGCCGTTCGGATAGCCGCCCTTGGCGAGCAGCTCCTTCGCCTTTGCCGGACTGTATTCGTAGTGGACCGCGCTCTTCGAGGCGCAGCCGAACTGGCTTGGATAGCAGGCGAGGTCGACCACGCTGCCGCCGCCCATGAGCTGTTCGACGATCTGCTTGCGGTTGACCGCGTGCGCGATCGCCTGCCGCACTTCGAGTTTGCGCAGCGGCTCAGCCATCGGTCCGGGCCTGCCCGTGATGTCGAACTGCAGGTAGCCAAAGCGCATGGTATCGCCAACCATGACGTGCAAGCCCTTGCGCCCCTTCAACTTCTGCGCCATGTCCTTGGGGACGCGCCAGATGAAATCGGCATTCCCGGCGAGCAGCTCGGCAACCTGCGTGTTGTACTCGGGCACGATGCGCATGACGATCTTGTTGATCTTCGGCTGTCCGCGCACGCCCCCGAAGTAATTCTTGTTGCGCTCGAGCACGATCTGATTTCCGGGCGAGACCTCCGTCACCCGGTACGGGCCGGTGCCGATCGGCTGCTTGCTCATGCCCTCGGAGCCATGGGCCTTGGTATAGGCCGCCGGGTAAATCGGCACGTTCGCGACCAGGTACGCCATGGCCGGCGCGAACGGCTTCGTGAGGTGCAGGCGTACGGTGTACGTATCGACCTTCTCCGCCTGCTTGATCCAGTTCGTGCGCGAGCGCGACGCCACCTTGGTGTTGGCCGGGTCGTTCTGCCAGTTGACGGTGTAGACCACGTCGTCCGCGGTCAGCGCATCACCGTTGTGAAACGTCACGCCCTGGCGAAGCTTGACCTCGATCGTGGTCGGATCGACGTAGGCGACCGGAGGTGGCGAGATGCGGCTTGACCTCACCGGTTTTCGGATCCTGCTCGAGCAGCGTGTCCCAGATGTGCTTGGAGAGCCACAATGGCGAACCTCATCATGCGCTTGCAAGTCGGGGGAGCGCAAGCCTGGTTCGGTCCTTGCGCGCGCCTGCAAGCCGAGACGCAGAAGTGGGGCAAGGTCATCCGGGACGCAGGCGTCACGGCGGAGTAGCGCAAGGCGTTGGGCGCCGGGGTTGCGTCTTGCCAGCGTGACCCCGGCGTCGACTACGCCCGATCCCGATTCGATCAGTCGAGACGGATCCCCGCCGCCTGCACGACCTTGCTGTAACGCGCGGTCTCGGCGCGGATCAGCGCGGTGAACTGCTCGGGTGTGGTTCTTCTCCCTTCGGTCGCTGACTGGATATTCGTGGTTCTGCGTACGCGATGTTACCCGACTCAGCGCGTACCTTTCACGGCCCAGGCGCGAACCGTCAGGAGTATTTCTCCGTCCGGGCTGGTGGGAAGCCGGCGCTCGAGCGCCTCACGCAGCTCCGCGCGCGCGTCGGGGGTCAAAGACGCGCAGTACTTCGGTGCCGATCCGGTACCGCCAAGGAACGGCGTCCAGTAGTCATCGAAGCTCGCGAACGCAGCCGGAATATCGATGCTTCGTACCTCGACCTCGGTCAGACCCGCATCCTTGAATAGCGCCGATAACGGACCCGGCCCGCAAATTGGCGCCTTGGCCCCGTCATCGAACTCGCGTGCTTTGACATCGAGCTCGCTTGCCGCATCGAAGAAGTAGCGCATGATCTGCATGTGACCCGCATAGTCCCAGACGTACGAGGCAACGGTGCCGCCGGTAGCAACAACCCGTCTCATCTCCGCCACGGCTTTGGGCTTGTCCGCAACGAAGTTGAGGACAAGTCCCGAGACCGCCGCGGAGAACGCATCGTCTTCGAGCGGAATGGCCTCGGCGCTGCCTTGGCGACAATGAAAACGCGGATCGGGCAACTGCGATCGGGCGACCTCGACGAAGGCCTCGGAAGGGTCGATGCCAACGACCCGGCTGGGAGTGCAGTCGCCGAGGATGGCTGAGCTCAGCACACCGGTTCCGCAACCTATGTCGACCCAGCCCCTGTCCGGCGGAAGCGAAAGCCAATCGAGAAAGTGAGGCGCTATGCGTCGACTCCACCGGCCCATGTACTTCTCGTACGCGTCGCCGCTGGCCCATAGACCGACATTCGCGTTGGACATCGACTCTCCTTCGCCAGTTACACTGACCCCTTTATGCCATTCGTGCGCTCGCCCGAGGATGCGCGCAGAAAATGGAGGTAACCGATGGACACGGCAATCAAGGCGGAATGGTACGACCTCGCCGATGCGGATCGTGAGGGTTTTCTGGCTTGGCTGCACGGGCAGCATTTGCCGGCATTGCAGGCCCGGCCAGGCCCTATCTGGATCGGTCATTACGAGCGTGCGCCGCAAACGGGCACCTCCAATCCGCCGGGATATCCCTCCCGCGTGGACACGGACGATCCCAGCGTTCCCCGCGGCTCGCAATATCTTCTGGTCACGGCCGCCGCCTCACCCGACGTGTTCTTCGATCCCAACCTTGCAGGAAAGACAGATGCGGAAACCGAAGCGCAACTCGGCAAGCGCATGGAATACCGCTTCGGCATCTTCATCGAGGAGACCAGGGTGAGCGGTCCCGACTGGTACCGCCATCTGCCCGGCACCGGCGCGCCGCCGGCGATCCAGCTCGGTAACTACCAGACCCGGGACCAGACCGACGACCTGGATCTCGCTTTGTGGTATCGGCAGATGAAGCTGCCGCAGGTGACGCGGGCGCGCGGCTGCATCGGTGCACGCAAGCTGATTTCGATCGTCGGCTGGGCCAAGCACGGCATCCTCTACGAGTTCATGGAGATGGAGCCGGGCGAGGAAAATTTCGAGCAGCGCTTTCGGGATGCCGGCCTGGGCGAACGATGGACCGGTCGCCACGTGCTGAAGATCGTCGTGCATGCACCCAACGGTCCGCATGCCGGCCGTCGCATCTGGCCGCCGGTTCAGGGTTGATGGGGTCAGGTCTTGCTTGTTGCATGACATGTGCAAGAAGCAAGACCTGACCCCTCGCCGGCGAGCCCGTCAAGGCGCCGTCCCGGAACGGGGCCGACGTAACCTGGGCCGACTCAGCATGCCGCCGCCCGCCATGACCACCGCGTTCAACACAAACATCGGCGTCAGTCCCAGCGCGCTGCCGATCGCCCCGAATACCACCGGGCCGATCAGCTTGGTCAGATGAATGAAGCTCATGCGCAGCCCCAGCGCCTCACCGGTCTGGCCCCTGGGCGAATAGCTGTACATCAGTATGGTGATGATCGGCTGCGCGCAGCCCATCCCCAGTCCCAGCGCGAACGAGAGCAGGAGGAGGACGTACACGCTCTGGAAGAAGGGTATGAGCACGAGGCTTCCGGCTCCGATGAAGAAGGAGTAGGCGAGGAGCTGTTCCTCCTTGAACTTCTTCAACAGGCGCGAGAGAAAGAAACGCACCGTGAGCTCGGCGCCGAAGTTGGTGGCCTGCACGATGCCGATCAGGGAGGCGGAAAGCCCGATTGCGTGCGCGTACACGGGAAAATAGAACTGATAGAGATCGCGGCCGACGTTGATCAGACTGCTGGTGGCGATTGCCCGGCGCACATTGCCAATTTTCAGGATCGCGTACACGCTGCCCTTGGGCTTCGCTTCGGCGGGGGCGTGGGGCAGCCGGTGCCCCCAGACGACGAGCATCGCGACTGCCACGACGTTGAGCAACGACAGATAGAGGCAAGTGGTCGCCGGCCCCGCGAGATCGACGAAGAAGCCGCCGATCAGCGGGCCGAGCAGGTTCGCCGATCCCATCCCGAGGCTGAAGTTGGCGAAGTTGCGGGCGCGCGTTTCCGGCGTGCTGATGAGACCGATGAGATTCTGCAGCGGCACTACCATGGCGAGCGAAAGCCCGATCAGCGCCGCGGCGATGAACATCGCGGTGATGCCGGGAAATGCCCAGGGCACGAGCAGCCCCAGGCCGCTGCCCACGACGCAAACCAGCAGCGGCGCGCGCGATCCGTAGCGATCGGCGAGCTTGCCGGCCGGCATCGAAAACAGCATCGGCAGGATGGCGAACATGGCCCCGAGCAGACCGATGACGAAGGCGGAGGAGCCGAGCTTGAGCGCGTACAGCACGAGCACCATGTTGGCGGCGCGCACCGCCAGGCCGCTCAACGCGGTCAGTGCGAGAACGTAGAGGATCGACATCTAGCTTGCATGTTATCGTACGTGCCGCACGCGATGCGCGACAACCGCGAGCGCCAGACGTGCGAGGGGGCCGGTGCTGAGCGGCTCTCGTTGCGTTCACAGCAGGCCGTCACAGCATCACAACTTGCGTTGGAGGCAGTCACATGATTAGTGGGATCGACCACATCGAGCTGATCGTCCGCGACGTCGAGGAGTTCATCGCTTTTTTCGAGAAGATGGGATTCAAGGTGCTTACACGTACCTCCCACCATGGCTCATCGGCGGAGTTGCAGCTGCCCGGAGAGAACCAACCCATATTCGAGATTCATCAGGTCAGTCGCGAAGAAAACATCGGCGTGAACCACATCGCGTTCAAGTGCGACAACGCGCAACAGACCTACGACGAGCTGCTCGCCAAAGGGGTGAAGACCATGCGAGAGCCGAACTACGTCGTCTCCACTGGGCGCACGACCGTGAATCTGCGCGATCCGGACGGCTGGCGGATGCAGTTGGTCGACGCGAACCGCAAGGCACCGCAGTAGGCGATGCGACGCCGCCTTGACGGCGGCGTCTGGTTTCACCTGGCGCGTGGCATCGAGCTTGATGCCCGCGGCACGTGTCACCTTTTCCCACGTTGCCCGCCACAAGATCGGTATGCGCGCTCGCATTACCCTTGCAGGGAACGTGCAGGATGGATCAACGTTCGAGCCGGATGCCGGCTTCCTTGATCACCTTGCCCCACTTTGCCATTTGGGTTTTCAGGAACGCAGCGAACTCGGCCGGCGTACTGCCGACGGCGACAGCACCGGATGCCGCGAAGGTCTTGGTGATTTCCGGCTGGCGCACGATTGCGGCAACTTCTCGCGCGACCTTGTCGACAATGGCGCGCGGCACGCCGGCTGGTGCCACCATCGCCTGAAATGCCTCGGCCTCGTAACCCTTGAGTGTCTCGCCTATGGTCGGCACATCGGGCATCGTGTCCAGCCGCTTCGCCGCGCTAATCGCGAGCGCCTTCACCTTGCCGCCTTTGATGTGCGGCGCCGCCGAAATGGTGGTGGTGAACAGCATCGTCACGCGGCCGCCGACCACATCCGTAATGGCGGGAGGAATGCCTTTGTACGGAACATGGGTCATGTCGATGCCGGCCATGCGCTTGAAGAGCTCCGCCGACAAGTGCGGCGCCGATCCCGCGCCGGGTGTTGCGAACGTGAGCTCGCCCGGCCTGGATTTGGCCACCATTACCACTTCTGGCGCCCGGTCACCGCGATTCGCAATGGCGACCTCGACGGCAATGACGCTACCGATCGCGATGCTGCCTGGATTCCATTCATCGGCAACCCGCTGCATCCCGAGTATCCGAGCGCACACTCGATTCTCGCGTCGGCCGTGGCCGCGGTTCTCCAAGCCGAGATCGGCGACGGTCCCGCGCCGGAGTTGGCAACGACGAGCCCGACTGCGAAAGGCGTGACGCGGCGCTGGACGAGCGTCGGCGCGTTCGCCAAGGAGGTGGCCGACGCGCGCGTCTACGAGGGCATTCACTACCGCACGTCCACCGAAGTCGGCGCCGCCATGGGGAGGCAGATCGGCGAACTGGCCGCGGTGAAGTTTCTCGGCCAGTCCGCCATTGCGGCCGACGCGCCGGCGAGGACCGCAGCCGTACAGTGAGCTATGCGGTACCGACGGATGGGTGCCGCGGTACTCCCGTGTACCGCGGCGCCAGCACGTGCCCGGTTCTGCGCGGTCCGCGGCGGATGTTGCTACTTCGGCACGACGCCGATGGCCTTCACGAGCTTGGCCCACCGGACGCGCTCGGCACGCGCATAGAGCGCAAATTTATCAGCTGGCAGCACATGCGGCCGAAAGCCATGATCGGCGATGCGCTTGCGCGTATCGGGTTGGGCCAATATGGCGGCCAACGTGCCGCGCAGCCGCTCGAGCGCGGCCTGCGGGGCTCCGCTGTTGGTACACAGTCCTTGCCAGGAGACCACCTCGAAATCCGGCAACCCGGATTCGGCGAAGGTCGGCACGTCCGGCACATCGATATCGCGCTGCGCCGAAGTTACGCCGAGAGCACGCACCTTGCCTCCCCGCAGCGATCCCAGCGCGGCGGGCACGGTGGAGAACATCGCTTCGACGCGGCCTCCCATGAGGTCGACCAACGCCGCACCCACGCCCTTGTAGGGCACGTGCCCGATGGTAAAGCCGGCCTGCATGCGGAAGAGCTCCATCGAAAGCTGGGGCGAGGTGCCCACACCGGTCGACGCGTAGTTGAGTTTCCCGGGACGGGATTTCGCCAGTGCGATGAACTCGGAAAGCGTCGTGGCGGGCACCGACGGATTGACGGTGAGCACGTTCGGATTGCTCGCGATCATGCCAAGCGGCGCGAAATCGCGCTCGGGATCGTAGCTGAGATTGCGGTAGAGCGCCGGGCCGACGGCGAGCGAAGCGATGTTGCAGCTGAGCAGCGTATGGCCGTCCGGCGACGCCTTGGCCGCTGTCTCCGCGCCGACCGTATTCCCCGCGCCAGGGCGGTTGTCGATGACCACCTGCACACCTAGCTTCTCCGACAGGGCGGCGCCGATCACGCGGGCGAGCAAGTCGGATGCGCCGCCCGGACCGGTGGCCACGACGTAGCGCAATGGGCGATTAGGGTAGTCCGGGACCGCGGCTGGCGCATTAATGCTGAAGATTGCAGCCGACACGGTCGCGACTGCGAGGGGCACGTTCCACATCGTCGATCCTCCTGTTCAGAACGATCATGCGCAAAGGGCGCGTGTCACGGCTGGAAACAGCGGCTCGAAGTTGCGTGTGAAATCCCGATTGGAAAGGCGTGGCGAACGCGAATAGCGATGAGCCGTGTACTATAAGGGGTGCGGGCTCACAGTTTGAAGTGTGAACGGCGGCTCGCCGGCTCGGTTGCGGACGGAGAGTCGCGGAAGCGTACACCTACTCGGCATCGAACCAAAGAGGGAGTGAGATCGCCGACTCTCTCGAAGCCGGAGCTACGTCTGTCGGCTTACGACCCATCTCCGAAATTCGGTATAGCCGCGCGGGATGTCTGTATTCGGCCAATCCGGTCAGCTGGTGAGCGTCGAGCGGACGGCAGAGAGTCACCCGTAAACGGACGTCGGCGACAGTGCCGATGGGGTCAGGTCTTGCTTGTTGCACGGCCGACGGGGTCAGGTCGTGCAAACCGGCTTTCCGCCCGGCTCGCCGAGATCGATACGATTGGCCGTTGCTTTTATTGGCGTCGGATGCCGGCCTTCTTGATTACGTCCGACCATTTGAGCGTCTCGGCGCGAATGAACGCCGCGAATTCCTGCGCTGAGTTGCCGACGACCTCGGCTCCGCCCCTTGCCAGGCGCTCCCGAACTGCGGCGTCTTTCAGGCTGGAAACGACGGTGGTGTTCAGAGTTCTGACGATGGCAGCCGGCGCGCCGGCAGGGGCCCACAGACCCCACCATACCGTCGCTTCGTAGCCGGGCAGACCAGCCTCGGCCAACGTCGGCAGCTCCGGCAGCACGGAGGAACGCTCGCGCGAGGTGACCGCAAGAGCCTTCAGTCGCTTCGCCTTCACTTGCGACAGAATCGAAGGGATCGACACCAGCATGAAATCGACGCGACCGGCGACCAGATCGATGACGGCCGGCCCTGCACCTTTGTAGGGAACGTGGGTGCCTTTGATGTTGGCAGCGAGCTTGAAGAGCTCCGCGCATAAATGCGGCGTGCTGCCGACACCCGACGACGCGTAGTTCAAGCCTCGCGGTTTCGATCTCGCGAGCTCGATCAAGGCGCTCACGCTGGTCGCCGGCATCGAGGGATGGACGACGAGCACGTTAGCGCCTTGGGCGATGAGCGTGACGGGTGCAAGGTCTTTCTGCGGGTCGTAGGGAAGCTGCCCATAGAGCGCCGGGTTGACGGCGATCGGCCCGGGGCTGGATACCAGAAGCGTGTAGCCGTCCGGGCTCGCCTTCGCGACCAGGTCCGCAGCGAGGTTGCCGCCGGCACCGGGACGGTTGTCCACCACGGCGGGATGTCCCCAGCGCTCACGCAGCGTTTGCCCCACGACTCGCGCTGCCGCATCGGCACCGCCGCCGGGCGAGAAGCCTACGACGACCCGTATCGGTCTATCGGGATAGTCGTCGGCATGCGCAAGCGCGGTCAGACCAGCCGCGACAAGGCTCCAGCAAGCAGCAACGCGCATCGATTCCTCCACCGGTCAGTCAACCCAGGCGCTTGGGGTACTGAAGGACCATCAACTGCGCACCATCGGGCCCCGAGGTCACCGTGACGCTTGGTTCGTCCGGTGTAACGGCCACGGCGCCTCGCGTGCCGAGAACGGTGTCGGCGTGGACGACTGTGCCCTGCAGCACGATGTGCACTTGACCGCCGCCGAGCTCGGGCGCTGGCCCCTCGTGCCGCTGCCCGGGCCCCATGCAAACGATGTCGGCGAATACTCCGGCATCGGAGTCATCCTGCGGGACGTCGAGCACGCGCTCCACCGTCGTACTGTCGAGTGCCCGCAGGTCGGCGAGCGTGCGCGTGTGTACATGCTCGGCAAGCAGGTAGCGCTTTCCGCCAGGCCGCAGACGTGCCCTGGCCGCCGGGACATGAATGTATTGCGATCCCTCGATATCGAAGCTCGGCCGCACCACGTAGTACGACATGCCGGCTTCACCGGCGACGATCGGGCCATAGCCAGTGTGCGCGTTGGTGTAGTGGATTGCGATCGGCTCGATCGGGTGATTGCCGAGCTTGCCTGACCCGTCCATGAAGATCTGGAACTGGTCGATGCAATGATAGTGAGGAAGAATGGCCGAGGCGGGGATTTGCTGCTCGACCAGCAGCAGCTGCGGCGTTCCGACGCAACGCTCGGTGAAGTCGCTGCGCCACGTTTCGGTCTCGTTGTCGCGCACGACGTGTATCTTGTCCGGACGAGGCAGCATCGGGGGGATCGAGAGAATCATGGGTTGCTCCTGCATTCCATACTTTGCAAGCCGTCTCGAGCTCGCTTGATCGCATCGATCATCGCGCGGACACCGGTGTCAGTTCAGCGTGATGCCGGCGTCCTCGAGGATCTTGCCCCAGCGCGCGACGTCTTTTTTCAGGAAGTCTGCGGCCTCCTCGGTCGTGCCCGGACTCGGCTGCACGCCTTGACGCGCGAGCTGCGCGCGCACATCGGACATGCCCAGGACCTTGACCATGCACTGATTGAGCTTGGCGACGATCGCGCGCGGGGTCGCTGCGGGCGCTACCAACGCGAACCAGGTACCGATGTCGAGCTGCGGATAGCCCGCCTCGGCCATGGTCGGCACATCGGGCAGGACCGAGGTACGCTGCGAGCCCGAGACACCGAGCGCCTTCAGACGCCCCGATTTCACGTGCGGCGCCATCGACGACATATTGGTGAAAAGCATGTGGACCTGCCCCGACATCAACTCACGCGAGGCCGCCGCGCTGCCCTTGTAGGCAACATGAGTGATCTCGATGCCGGTGCTGGTGCGCAGGAGCTCTCCGAGCAGATGCCCCGTACCGCCGACGCCGCTGGATGCGAAGTTGAGCTCCTTCGGCCGGCGTTTCGCCAGGGCAACCAGCTCCTTGATCGTGCTCACGGGCATCGAGGCGTGCACGACGAGCACGAAGGGCAGCTTGCCGACCACCGATATGGCCGCGAAGTCGCGGATCAGATCGTACTTCGCCCGTGGCGAATGCATGTTGATGGCGACGCTCGAGCTGGGCAGGAAGAGCGTGTAGCCGTCGGGGGCAGCCCGAGATGCCGCATCCGCGGCGACCACCCCGCCCGCCCCCGGACGGTTGTCCACGATCACCGGCGGGCCCAGTTGCTCGGTGATCTTCGGTCCGATGATGCGGGCCACCGTGTCGTTGCCGCTGCCGGGCGGGAACGGCAGGATGATGCTGATCGGTTTGGTCGGATAGCTCTGAGCCGAGGCGTTCCCCACGGACCCTGCGGCTGCCACGACGGATGCAACGATGCTGCTCAGTACGAGCACTTTTCTGTATCTCACGCTGTACTCCTCGCAATGACGGGCAGAATGGCGCTGTCCAGCCGGCCCGCGTGCGGGTATCGACGTGTTCGAATCTCTGCCTTCGTCGTGGATGATAATGCCTTGAGCCTGGATGGGGCATGCTGCGCGCAGTGTCGGCCTCGCCGCTCCGTGTGATCCCTGCTTAGCGTTGCGCCACCTGTTCGCGCCGCGCCACCGGCCGCCTGCGCGTCCTGCCCAGATTCCAGGCCGGTATTACCGCCAGCACGAACGCGATCGCGATCATCAAAAAGGCGTCGCCGAAGCCCCGGGCGCTCGCCTGCGCCTCGATCACCTCGCCCAGGTAATGCAGCGCGGCGGGCCCGCGCACGTTCTCGGACACGCCCATTTCCGCCAGCAATGCGCTCAGGCTGGAGAGCAGCGCCTGGCTCGTCGTGTTGTCGGAGGTCTGCGTGGCCGCCATGGCGTCGGCGTGGAACTCCGTGCGCCGCTCGATGAACACGACCAGCGCAGTAACGCCGCATGATCCACCCAGCTGCCGGATGAAGTTGATCGTGCCGGTGCCCCTGTGCAGCTGCTCGGTGGCGAGCACGTTGAGCGCCGAGATGCTGAGCGAGGGCACGAGCACCGCCATGCCGCAGCGGGCGATGATGACCAAAACGACGAAAGTGCCGAAGGTGGTGTTCGCATCGGTCCGGCTCATGAGGTAGTTGCCCAGCGCGAACAGGCAGAGTCCGCAAATCACGATTCGATGCGCCGGAAAGAGGTCGGCCATGCGGCCGAATATCGGCGTGCCCGCTATCACGAGGAACCCGGCGGGCACCAGCATCAAGCCCGACAGGAAGGGCGTCAACCCCTGCACCTCCTGCACCGCTACCGGGATCAGGTAGTTGGACGCAAAGTTGCCGAGGCCGAATACGAATCCGACGATGACCGCCGCGGTGAATTGCGGGATCTTGAACAGCGAGAAATCGAGCAGCGGGGATGCCGATCGCAGCTGCAGCCAGACGAAGGCCATGCCGCTGGCAAGGCCGATGAGCGCCATCAGCACGATCGCGTCCGAGTCCCAGCCATACCGCTGCCCGTTCGCGCCGGCGGCGAGCAAGGTCCCGATCGCCGCAACCAGCAGCGAATACCCCAGCCAGTCGAATTTCGGCCAGGCTCCTTGCTCCTCGCGCCCCGGCAGATAGAGCATGCCGAGGAGCACCGATACCGCGCAGATCGGTACCGGGACGAGAAAGATCTCGCGCCAGCCGACGCTGTCGATGATCAAGCCGCCGATCATGGGCCCGAGCATGGGCGCGATCTGAATGCCCATGGTGTGGACACCCATGGCTTGTCCGCGACGGTTGGGCGCAAACTGCATGAAGATGAGCGCCATGGTCATCGGCTGCACGATGCCCGCGGAGAATCCTTGCAGCACGCGCCCCAGCACCAGCATCTCGAAGGTCGGGCTGAAGAATGCGATCGCGGTACCGGCGAAGAAAACGCCATTGATGAACAGGAAGGCGGCGCGCACGCCGAGGGCGCGCACGAACCAGGCGCTCAGCAACTGACTGGCGACCATCGTCGCGATGAACCCCGTCGCCAGCCACTGCGCCTGGTCCTGCCCCACCCCGAAGGCGCCCATCACGGTCGGTACGGCGACGTTGGCGATGGTCGAGGACATGATCATCGCGATCGCTCCGGCCATGCCGGCGACTGTCACGAGCCACTTGTTGTCAGGTGATGGGGCTGCCGTTGACACTGGGATCTAGTGTCCTTCGACAGCGGCGCGCAATCGATGCGCGCCACGCCGCCAGCACCGCTTCACGACTTGCTCATGATGTCGCCGCGCCTGCAAGCTTGCGCATGACGGGCCTGATGTCGGTCAGCGTCTCGAACGCTTCGAGATCGCGGAACAGCGCTCGTGCGTGTTCCCGCGAGTAAGCCTGTTCGACGCAGTCGACGAATTTCGGTTCGAGATAGCGTACGAATTCATCCGAATCGCGGCCTTCGGCGTCTTCGCGTCGCACCGAGCGCGTGCTTCCGTCCTTGAACCTGACGGTCAACCCGCATTGCTGCGACAACGAATCCAGGCCGGGGACGCCCACGACATTCACACGGGCAACCAGTTGCTGCAATTCGGGACGCGCCACGTTCTCTTCGTTGAAATGGCGCAGGCTGATCGCGCCGTCGGCAAGCGCCGCCGCGAGCGTGTATTGGATGCTGAACTTGCCTTCGAGACCGTTGCTGACCTTGGGGCGGTTCACGTGCGTGATGCGGCGCTGATTCATTGCGATCGTGATGGTGTCGACATCGGCCGCACGTAGTGGCTCGCCACGTATGAGGTCCAGTGCCGCGTCGATCGGCGCGTGCGTCGAGCCGCAGGACGGGTACTTTTTGAACTTGAGCCCCGAGCGCATGATCTCCAGCTCGTCTCCGAAGTTCGAGACGGCCTCGGCGCGATAGTGGCCCGCGCCGTTGTAGACCTCGAAGAAGCCCTGCTTGCCTTCGAGCGCGAGCGGGTTGGCGGTGAATCCGGCGGCAGCGAGTTGCGCGCACAGCACGCCGTTTCGGCTGGCGTGCCCGACCTGCAGGGGCTTCGCCATGGAGCCGAAGTTCGCTTTGACGCCCGAGGCCATGGAGGCGGCGAGCGCCAGCGCATGGAGCACCTGGTCTTCGGTGAGGCGCAAGAGCCTTGCCACCGCGGCGGCGGCACCGAACACGCCCAGGGTCGCCGTCGGATGCCAGCCCTTTTTATAGTGCTCGAAGTGCACGGCTTGCGCGAGGCGCGTGGCGACTTCGAAGCCGATGACATACGCTTCGAGAATTTCGCGTCCGCTGCTGCCGAGCTCCTCGGCGACGGCGAGCAGCGCTGGCATCAGCGTCACGGTGGGATGCTCGCCCAGCACGAAATTCGAATCGTCGAAATCGAGCGCATGACCGGCAGTGGCGTTGGCCAGTGCCCCATCGGCCGCACTGACTTGCGCGCCGCCCGTGATCACCGTGGCGCTACCGCGCGAAGTGGCCGCAACATGCCGCGCGATGATTTTCGATACCGGCTCGACACTCCCGGCGATGGTGACGCCCAGCACATCGATGAGCGCGTGTCCTGCCCGCGTGATGGCAGCGGGCGGGATGCGGTTGCCGGGTGTGCGGGCGACGAATTGGGCCAGGGTGGTCAGATGGGTCATGATGGCGACTCTCCTCCATGCAGCATGGCGCGCAGCGCCGATTCGAGCTCGCGCCGCGGATCGGCACTGCCCGAGCGCCGGCGCCACGCGATGTGACCGTCGGGGCGTACCAGCACCGCGCCGTCGGGTTCGATGTCGTACTCCGCCGTGAAGCGCTGCGCGGGATCGCGCAAATCCGAGCCGTTACCAACCGTATGGCTCTGGAGCGGGACGCCGAGCGCCTCGCCGGCTGCGGTCGCAGCATCGCGCCATGCCTCGCCCCGGAGACCTGCGAACACGGTGTAGCGAAAATCGATCAGGTCGTGCGTGGAGGCGCGGCGCCCGTCGCGCTCGAGCCAGACGTGCGGGGCGCGACTGCCTGGCCGCGCACACGGGACGTAGTCGGCCACCGGATTGGCAACCACTGGCAGCTCGGTGCCATCCGGGATCACGGCGGCCGACGCGTAGGCGGCACCGAAGATCATGCCCAGCTCGTTATGGAACTCGGGGCGCGCGAGCTTCTGCGGCGCGCCGGCGGCTTGAGCCGGCTGCGCGCCGCGACCCATCGAGAACGCGGTCTCGAGGCATTGCTGAGTGACGTACTGACCGAAAGGACGGCGCTCGGCTTCGTAGGTGTCGAGCAGACCCGGCGCGGCCCGGCCGTTCAGCACGGCCGCGAGCTTCCACGCGAGGTTGTGCACATCCTGCACACCGGTGTTGAGGCCGAAACCGCCGGTGGGCGGCATCAAGTGCGCCGCGTCGCCGGCGAGAAACACGCGTCCCACGCGATAGCGCTCGGCCACTTCGGCTGCGGCGACCCATGGATCGACGCCGAGGATCTCGACGTCCAGGTCCGGCACGCCCGCGGCCAACCGCACGACCTCGGCACAGCGCTCGGATGTGTACGGCTCGAAGGCTGCGTCGAGCGGCAGGTTGATGAGAAAGCCCCAGCGGTTGACGCCGTTGATCGTCATGAAGGTACAACGCAGATCGTCGCGCTGGATGATGTAGATCGCGGCCGGCCGGTCCTGCACCCACGGCCTCAGGTCCGCGTTGAGCAGCACGTTCACGCTGCGATAGACCTCGTGCACACCGTGCATCGGGATGCCGAGCGCCTGGCGCACGGGGCTGCGCGCGCCGTCCGCGGCGATCAGGTACTGGGCCCGCAACTGCTTTTCGCCGCTCGCATCGCGCACCGTCGCCGTGACGCCGCCGGCGTCCTGCTCGACGCGGATCAATTCCGTGCCGAAGGCAGCCGTGCCGGGGGCGAGCGCCTCGGCATGTCGGCGCAGCACGGCCTCGAGGTCGTCCTGCGCGCACAGGCAGTGCTTTGCTGCGCTGGGAATCTCACCATCCGGGTGCGAGCGCTGCTCGATGCGGCGCTCGATCTCGCGTCCGGCGAGCGACTCGGCCCAGATCAGGAAGCGCGTGCGCTCGATGGGGAGCCCCGCGGCGCGCACGGCGTCCTCGACGCCGCACTGGCGGAAGATCTCCATCGTGCGCATGTTGATGTTGCGCGCCTTGGGGTGAATCGACGTGCTCTTGCGCCGCTCGACCAGGCGCGAGGCGATGCCGAGGCGCGAGAGCAGAATGGAGGCACTCAACCCGACCGGTCCGGCGCCGACGATCAGGACCGGAATGGTGTTCATGCGCGCACGCGCTCGCTACGCGGTATTGCGCTAGCCCGCTGTGCGAATGCGCGGCGCACTTTCAACCGGATTTGCGCCGCTTCCTTCGCCGAAAGACAAGCGTGCTCGCGTTCCGAACCGATCTCGGTCATGGCTCCTCCTTCGCTCGCAGTGCGCCTTCATCATAGCGCAGCGAGCGCCAGGGGCGGCTGCATCATCGCCGCCGCGCGCCGCTGCAGCGGCGCGCGGCCCGAGCATGGCGGGCAGCACGTACGACGAGCGTCTGAATCGAGCATTCGGACAGGACCATAGACAGGCGCCTGAAACAAGCCCGATACAAATCAGGCTCGGGCGGAAATGAAAGGAATACCCGGCGCGCGTAGGCTGCACCGGTCGCTTTCGCCGCGAGTCCGCCATCACGGCTCACGGCGCGTGGTTCATCGAAGCGCGGCGCGCATGTTGCCGCTCGAGCTCATGAGAAAGGAACCCTCTATGATCCGATCCGCTGCCACCCACGTTGTCACGATCATCGCCACATGCGCGTTCGCCTGGCCGCTCGGCGCTTCTTCGCATTCGGAATCGCACGCCGCGCTGCACGGTACGACCGCACAGCCCAAGGCGGCCATCCCGCTCTATCGGAATCTCGGCGATCACCATTACGCCATCACCACCGAGAGCCCGCAGGCACAGCGTTACTTCGACCAGGGCCTGCGGCTCTACTACGCTTTCAATCACCAGGAGGCGATCCGTGCGTTCGAGGAAGCCGCGCGGCTCGACCCGAAGTGCGCCATGTGCCCGTGGGGCAGCGCGCTCGCGCTCGGCCCGAACATCAACGCGCCGATGGCTGCCAAGGCGGCCCTCGCAGCGTTTGCAGCGATCGGCAAGGCGGCCGCACTAGCCGGCCATGCGAGCCCGAGGGAGCAGGCGCTCATTCACGCCCTTGCAGCGCGATACGCCGAGGTTCCTCCCGAGGACCGGGCAGCGCTCGATCGCGCTTACGCCGAGGCGCTGCGCGAGGTGGTGCGCCGCCACCCGCAAGATCTCGAGGCGCGCACGCTCTACGCCGAAGCGCTCATGGATCTGTCTCCGTGGAATTACTGGACGCGCGACGGCAAGCCGCGCGAGAGCACGCCCGAGCTTCTCGCTCAGCTCGAGTACGTCATGAAGGCGAACCCGGATCATCCCGGCGCCAATCACTTCTACATCCATGCCGTGGAAGCGGTACAGCCCGAGCGCGCCGTGGCGGCAGCCGAGCGGCTGGTGGGCCTCATGCCCGGCGCGGGCCACATCGTGCATATGCCCGGTCACATCTACGTTCGGGTGGGTCGCTATGCCGATGCCATCAGGGCGAACGAGCACGCCATCCATGCCGACGAAAGCTACATCCGGGACCAGAACCCGGCCGCCGGCGTCTACGTCGCGGGCTACTATCCTCACAACTACGATTTCCTCGCCTTCGCCGCAGCCATGATCGGGCGGCAGGAGCAGGCGATATCGGCGGCGGAAAAGATTGCGACGCTGGTTGCGCCCGAGATGCTGCGCGCCCCCGGCATGCTGTTCACCCAGAACCATCTCACCCGGCACTTGCAGTTGAAAGTGCGCTTCGGTCTCTGGGATGAGATTCTTCAGACGAAAGGGCCGCAGGCGGACCTGAAGCATGCGAGCGCCATGTGGCACTACGCGCGCGGCCGTGCGCATGCCGCAAAGGGCATGATTGCCGCCGCGGAATCCGACCTAGTGCGCGTGCGTGCCGCCCGCGACGATGAGTCGCTCGCTCCCGAGCGTCTGGAATTCAACACGTCGGGTCAGATGCTCGGCATCGCCGCCGAGGTGCTCGCCGGGCACATCGCGCAGGCGAAGGGTGATCGCCAGACGGCGGTCAGCCATCTTTACAAGGCCGCGCAACTCGAAGACGAGCTCGTCTACGGCGAGCCGCCGGAATGGAGCGTGCCGGTACGCCAGGAGCTGGGACGGGTACTGCTCGAGGCGGGGCGTTACGCGGATGCCGAGCGGGCATTCAAGCAAGACCTGAAGCGCTTCCCCAAGAACACGTGGTCGCTCGAAGGGCTTCAGCAGGCGAGCAACGCAAGGGCGCGCTCGGCGAAGTCCGCGGCAGTCACTTCGTCCGGCGGCGAATCGGCCCGCCATCACTGAGGATGCACTGACAGCGTCATTCCCGTGAAAACGGGAATCCAGGGATACGACCTAATTCGCTGGGCTCCCGCGTGCGCTAGAGGGCGCTTCCGTCAGAGCGGGAATGACCCAAATCATAAGGGACCTCACAGGCCCTGCCGCACCCGAGGGAAGACCTCTTCGGCCAGCAACTGCAGCGTATCCGACACCAGCTTCTGTGGCATCCCTGGCCATTGACAGCTCAGGATGTGGTGATTGATGCCGGTCTTGCGCGTGTAGTCGATGATCTGTTGCGCCACTTCGTCCGGCCCGCCCAAGAAGAAGCGGTCCTTGATGAGCTCGTCGAATTCGAGGCCGAGATCGTTGTCCCCCTCCGGCATCGCCTTGTCCTGGCCCCAGGCGTGGTACACCTCGTATTTCTTGGCAAGATAAGGCCGGCACAGTCGAATGGCTTCGTCGCGCGTGCGAGCGACGAAGCACTCGCGCCGGCCGGGAAACTCCGCCGGGAAGGGTTTTCCGGCCGCGTCGAGGGCGCGCTTGTAGACATCGATCTGCCGCTCGATGGTGTCCATCCGATTGTGCGGATTGACGTACCAGCAATCGCCGATCCGGGCGGCCCGTTCGATGGCCGGGTCCGCATTGGCGCCGATCCAGATCGGCGGGCGTGGTTTTTGAACCGGCTTCACGGAAACGTTGGCGTCGACAAGATCGAAGTAGGTTCCCTTCATGGAGACCTTGTCTTCGGTCCACAGCCGTTTGATTGCTTCGATGTTCTCGCTGAACCGATGGACGATCTCCTTGCGTTGCACACCGAAGGCCGCCAGCTCGACTTCCCGATAACCGAGGGCGGCGCCGAAAATCACCCGGCCCTGAGATATGACATCGAGCGATGCGAGCTGCTCGGCGATATCCAGCGGCTTGTGCAAGGCAAGCAGGACGATCCCGAAGTTGAGCCGCAGCCGCTGCGACTCCGCCGCCATGCGCGAATGAAAGACAATCTGATTGAGTGCCTGCAGCGGATGTGATGCGTAGTGCATCCCCTTGGTGAGGGACGCGAAGCCGAGACGGTCGACGAGGCGCACCTGCTCGACCATTTCCTCGAACCGCACGCCCATGTCTTCATCCTGCGGAAACTGCCCTCGGATCATCAATCCGAATTGGATATCTGTCATGAACGGCCCCTGGCGAAGTCATCGATTATCGACTGTTTGGCGACGGCGCGATCCCGGTGCGGAACCGGAATGGTCTGCCAAAAATCTGGCCGGCATTTCACAGCACCAAGGTTCCTCGGCAACCTGAGCTTGAAGTCGCTGCGGGACGACAGCGCCGAGACGGAATCATGCCATACCGCATGAACTTCCCGCTCAATAATAGTGCTTGGATACGCTCCTGTTCTTCACTGTGATCTGTTTAACGCCTCGTTGCAAAGCGATCCAGTATAAGTTCCGCTGGTTCGTCTCCCGTACTTTCTTCGTTCAACGTGAAGCGACGACACGAGGATGCATCGACTGCCGATCTCAGCCGCTCTCTTCCTTGGACTGATGTCCTTATCGTTCGCACCTCCGGTCCATGGAAACGGGAACAGAGCGACCGAAACGACTCGGGTTGCAAAGGAGGATCCCGCTGCATTGACGCGTCTCGCGCAAACGTACGACCAGGCAGAAGGCGGGGAACAGAATTTCGACAAGGCGAATCAGCTTTACTGTCGCGCCGCGAGACTGGGCCATGCAGAAGCGCAGTTCCGCCTGGGCTGGATTTATACGACCGGCCGGGGCGTGGCGCGCGACACCGGGATCGCCGCCGTCCTGTTCGCGATGGCGGCCGAACAAGGTCACGAATACGCGCGCAGACGCCTGCAGCTTGTCCGGGCGCGTCCGAACACCGAGCTTCCGCCCTGCTTACGCCCAGATCGGGTCGCACTCGATACAAAGGCGCCTCGGGAGATCGAGGTGCTCGTGAAGCACCGTGCTACAAAGGCCCCTCGGGAGATCGCGGTGCTCGTGAAGCACCTTGCGCCGCAATACGCGATCGACCCGCAGCTCGTCATGGCGGTTATCTCGGTCGAATCCGGTTTCAACGCAGCCGCCGTATCGCCAAAGAACGCGCAGGGCCTGATGCAGTTGATTCCGGAAACGGCCGAGCGGTTCGGAGTTGAGAGCGTTTTCAATCCCTCGGAGAACATCAAGGGGGGGCTCGCCTATCTGCGCTGGCTGATGGCGTTTTTCCAGGGTGACGTCAAGCTGGTTCTGGCCGCATACAACGCGGGCGAGCGTGCCGTCGAGCACTACCAGGGCATCCCGCCCTACGAAGAGACGCGCAATTACGTCGCGCGCATCACGTCGATGTACCGCAAGCACACTCACCCGTACAACCCGAGCGTCGTGGAGCCGTCTCCCATGATGATCCCGTTGCGCAGGGGCGCCACGAACACTATCGGCTTTCAACGGTGAGTGTTCTGCAGGCGCCCTGCGAGGGCTCGTCGAGCCCGAAGTTCCGGGCCGAGATCGGTCTTGCAACACGGGTGAGCATTTCTGCGTGCGCTGAAACGGCGCCGCACTACGTCAGCGGGATCGCATAGTCCCGCTGCGCCTCGCGGCGAGTCCGCCGTTCCCTCGCGCAATGCTCATGGGATTGCGGCCGTGACGACGGCCGCAATCCTGATGCCATCTTGATGGTTATAATGTCCACGATACGGACAGCTCGAAGTGCTTCAACCCGCACCACCACCATCGGAAGAGCTCACCCAACGCGTGAAAGCCGACTACGCGAAGATCGGCAAGCTGTTCCGTGAGGTCGGCGTGAAACTCGACTAGCGCTTTCCCCTCCTCTC
>WHTS01000013.1 GCA_009377585.1 Betaproteobacteria bacterium | reverse complement strand
CGCCACGAGCGCGCCAATCTCCGACACCTCCATCATCTTCGCCCAGTACAGCAACAAATCGTCGTAGTCGAGCACCCCTTGCGCCTGCTTGGCTGCGACGTAACCGCCGAAGAGCTTGCCGAGGTCGTCTTCCCACTCTGCACACCACGGGAAGGCGCGCCGCAGCGTCTCACGCAGGCTGGTCTGGGCGTTCACGGCATAGCTGTAGATCGAGAGGCAGGTGCCCTTCTTCGGGAAGCGGTTGCGCGTACTGGAGTACCCGAGGTCCTCGCGAACGACATCCATCAGATCCTCGGCATCGCCGCGGTCGCATATCGAGAACGATGCATCCAACCCGATCGATTCCGCATGCAATCGCAGCAGCCGCGCGCCGACGGCGTGGAAGGTCCCCGACCATTCGATCGCATCGGCCGGCATTCCGGAGCGTCCCCGGGTGGCCTGCGAGCAGATGTGCTCGACGCGCCGCGTCATCTCCGCGGCCGCCCGTCGAGCGAACGTCAGGAGAAGGATGCGACGCGGGTCGGCACCATTCAGCAGTAGATGAGCGACCCGGTGGGTCAGCGTCTTGGTCTTGCCGGTTCCCGCCCCGGCGATGATGAGCAGCGGCGGGGCGGCGTCCACGTGCTCGCGACCCTGGATACCGTATGCGACGGCAGCGCGCTGGGCTGGGTTGAGCTCGCACAGGTGAGACGATGCTTCTGCGAGTTCGGTCGTTTCCATGCGTCCTACCTGATTGATGCAATTGAGTGATCGAGCTGTCGCCAGGGCAATGTCAAGCGGCGTCAGTAGCTCCAGGGATCAAGGATACTTGAATTACTGAGTATTCGTACAGTATCCTGACCGGCCTTGTTCCAATCTTCCGATCATGGCTACCCCCCTCCCGGAGCGCCTTCGTCACCCTGCGATCTGGCGCGTGAGCGACGTGCAGCCGGCGCAGCGTGCGGGGATTCCGACCGGCTATGCGGTGCTCGAGCGGGAACTGCCGGAGGCGGGATGGCCAGCAGGCGCGCTCACCGAGCTCCTCACCCACGAAGGAATCGGCGAGCTCTCGCTGATTACCCCGGCGCTCCGTGCGATCACCGAGCAGGGGAAGCACATCGCGCTGATCGCGTCGCCGTACCTGCCGTACGCCCGCGCCCTGGAGGCGGCAGGGCTGCCGCTGCCTCGCGTGCTCCTCGTAGACGTCGACGGGCTCGATGCGCTGTGGGCAGCCGAGCAAGCGCTGCGTTCCGGCGCCTGCGGGATGGTCGCGCTGTGGGCGATGCGCGGTCGATCGCCCGATTACCGGTCGTTGCAGCGTCTCCATGGGGCGGCTGCGCGCGGAGACGCAGCGTGCGTCCTTTACCGTGGTCCGGACGCCCGCACAACGCCTTCGCCGGCGCCGCTGCGGCTTGCCCTGCATGCGCGCGTAGGTCACCTGCACGTCGAGATCTTGAAGCGCCGCGGCGCGCTGAGCTCGCGGCCCGTCGTCCTGACGCCTTTTCCCCTGCATTGGATTGCTCGCTCCGAATCATCGGCAACTGCGACTGCCGCCTTGCCGTCCGTTCGCTCCGCAACCCGCTCTGCTTGAGGTGACGCCATGCTCTGGATCGCGCTGTTCATCCCGGATCTGCCGCTACAGCTTTCCCTGCGCGGCGTCGATGAGGCGGGTGCCACCGTCGTCACCGACGGCCCAAGCAACCGGCCCATCATCGCCAGCGTCAATCCGCTCGCCCGTGAACATGGCGTCCGGGTCGGAATGAGCCTCGCTGCCGCCCGCGCCCTTGCTGGCGATCTCGTCGCCGTCGCGCGCGATCGGGCGTCCGAAGCGAACGCCCTCCAGAACCTGGCGGCCTGGGCGTACCAGTTCAGCCCGAGTGTCGTGCTCGAGTCCGATAGCCTGATCGTCGAGATCGAATCCGCGCTGCCCTTGCACGGCGGGCTTGCGCAGGTCCTGGCCCGAATGCGTCAGGGTGCGTCCGAGCTCGGCTACCGAATCTCCCTGGGTGTGGCTCCGACGCCCATCGCCGCCCGGCTCTTTGCTCGGGCACGACATCGCGGCATCACAGCCCGCACGTGTACGGACCCGTCGCTGCTATCGGAGCGTCTTTTCGATCTCCCACTCGATCTCTTCGACTGGCCGGATGACGCGCTGGGCAAGCTCAGAGCGCTCGGCGTCACCGGTGTCGGCCAATGCATGGCACTGCCGCGGGACGGCTTCGTGCAGCGCTTCGGAGTCCTCGCAAACGACCTGGATCGCGCCCATGGCAGGATCCCGGATCCTCGGCCGTATTTTCGGCCACCGGAATCCTTCCATTCCCGCATCGAGCTCGGGTTCGAAGCGTCGGATGCGAGCGCGCTGCAGTTTCCCCTGCGACGGGTGCTGCGCGAGCTCGAGGGCTATCTTCGTGGCCGATCTGCCGGCGTGCAGCAGTGGCAGCTCGTGCTGGAGTGCGTGAATCGGATCACGTCGCGGATCACGTTCGGCACGGTCTCGCCGGAACGCAGTGCGGATCGCCTCCTGCACCTCGCTCGTGAACGCCTTGCGAGGACCACGCTCCCGACACCGGCGCTCGCGCTCAGCGTAATCGCCGACCAGTGCTTCCCGCTGCAGGACCGCAACCTGGCGTGGCTCCCGAATCCGCAGGAACAGGCGACACAGGTCGACCACCTCATCGATCAGCTCAGCGCCCGCCTGGGTGCCGATCACGTCTTCACGCTCCGATCGGTCGATGATCACCGGCCGGAGAAAAGCTGGCGCCGCATTGCGCCCGGAACGAAGGAGCGGCACAAGGCGATCCCGCTGCCGCCCGGGCCGCGGCCGCTCTGGCTTCTGAACCGCCCCCGGGCCTTGTTGACGGAAGACGGACAGCCGTTCTGCCAGGGGATGCTCGAGTGCATCGCAGGGCCGGAACGCATCGAAGCCGGCGAGTGGGACAGTCAGCCCGCCGGCCGCGACTACTACGTCGCGCGCTCGCCGAACGGGGAGACGGTATGGGTGTATCGCGAACACCGTGCGCCCACCTGGTACCTGCACGGCATCTTTGCGTGAGTCGTCGCCGTGGTCCCGGCCTACGCCGAGCTGCATTGCTCGAGCAACTTCAGTTTCCTGCGCGGTGCCTCGCACCCCGCGGAGCTGGTGTTGCAGGCTGCCAGGCTCGGCTATGCCGCGCTCGCGATCACCGACGAATGCTCGCTTGCCGGGATCGTGCGAGCCCACATCGAGGCGAAGGATGTCGGCCTGCGGCTCCTCATCGGGAGCGAGCTGCGTATCGTTGACGGTCTGCGCGTCGTCCTGCTCGCCCGGAATCGCAACGGCTACGGCAACCTCTGCGAGCTCATCACCCGGGGGCGCCGGCAGGCGCCGAAGGGCGAATACCGGCTCGAACGGCACGACCTCGCGATTGCGGATTGTGTGGCGCTCTGGTTGCCCGATCCTATCCCCAAGATCGACGATGCCCGCTGGATCACGGATGCCTTCCCTGGGCGGGCCTGGGCGGCTGCCGAGCTGCTGCGTGGCCCGGATGATGCGCACCAGCTCCATCTGATCCAGGCAACCGCTGGCGCGGTAGGCATCCCGGTCGTCGCCGCCGGTGACGTGCACATGCATGCTCGGCAGCGGCGGGCCCTGCAGAACGTGCTGACCGCGGTCCGGATCGGCACGCCCGTCGCCGAGGCAGGCTCGGCACTGTATCCGAACGGTGAGCGGTACCTGCGATCGATCGGACGGCTCGCCAACATCTACCCGCCGGAGCTTCTGATGGAGACGCTGGCGGTTGCCGAGCGCTGCACGTTCTCCCTCGACGAGATCCGCTATCGGTACCCGAAGGAGATCGTGCCGGACGGCGAGACACCGACCTCCTATCTGCGCAGGCTCAGCTACGAGGGTGGCGCACGGCGCTATCCGGCCGGCGTCCCGACCAAGGTCCGCGACCTCATCGAATACGAGCTCGCGCTGATCGCCGATCTCAGGTACGAGCCGTACTTCCTCACCGTGTACGACATCGTGCGCTTCGCTCGGGACGAGAAGATCCTTTGCCAAGGGCGTGGATCGGCGGCCAATTCCGTTGTCTGCTACTGCCTCGGGATCACCGAGGTCGATCCCGACCGCATGAACGTGCTCTTCGAGCGATTCATCTCGCGCGAGCGCAACGAGCCGCCGGACATCGACGTGGACTTCGAGCACGAGCGGCGCGAGGAGGTCATCCAGTACATCTACACGAAGTACGGGCGCGAGCACGCCGGCATGACCGCGATCGCTGTCACCTACCGGCCGAAGAGTGCGCTGCGCGATGTCGGCAAGGCGCTCGGATTTTCGCTCGACCAGGTGGATAAGCTCGCCGGGGTCATGGCCTGGTGGGATGGGCGCAAGGTGCTCCCGGATCGCCTGATCGAGGCCGGCTTCGATCCCGACAATCCCAAGGTGCGCATGCTCCAGGCGCTGGCCGGCGAGCTCGTCGGGTTCCCCCGGCACCTGTCCCAGCACCCTGGCGGCTTCGTCCTCACTGGCGACCTGCTGTCCCGCTGCGTGCCCATCGAGAACGCTGCCATGGCCGAGCGCACCGTCATCCAGTGGGACAAGGACGACCTCGATGCCCTGGGGTTGTTGAAGGTCGATGTGCTGGGTCTGGGCATGCTCTCCTGTATCCGTGGCGCGCTCGATCTCATCAACCGCTTCCGCGGCACCGCAATGCGCATGCAGGACATCCCGGCCGAGGATCACGCGGTGTACGACATGCTCTGCAAAGGCGACAGCGTCGGGGTCTTCCAGGTCGAGTCTCGCGCGCAGATGAGCATGCTGCCGCGGTTGAAGCCACGCCGGTTTTACGATCTCGTGATCGAGGTCGCGATCGTGCGTCCGGGCCCGATTCAGGGCGGGATGGTCCATCCTTACCTCGCCCGCCGGGCGGGGGAACAGGCGGTGGCATATCCATCCGCTGACGTAGAACAGGTGCTCGAGCGCACGCTGGGGGTGGCGATCTTCCAGGAGCAAGTGATGCAGCTCGCAATCGTCGCGGCGGGCTTCACCGCCGGTGAGGCGGATCGGCTTCGCCGCGCCATGGCAGCCTGGCGCCGTCGAGGTGGCATCGGGGCGTTCGAGCGCAAGCTGATCGACGGAATGCTGGCGCGCGGCTACGACCAAGCCTACGCCGAGCAAATCTACCGGATGATTCAGGGCTTCGGCGAGTACGGCTTCCCGGAGTCGCATGCGGCGAGCTTCGCGCTTCTCGTGTACGTCTCGTCCTGGATCAAGTGTCACGAGCCCGCTGCGTTCTGCGCCGCGCTCCTCAACGCCCAGCCGCTCGGGTTCTATGCGCCGGCGCAACTCGTGCAGGATGCCAAGCGGCACGGTGTCGAGCTCCGGCCGGTCGATGTCACCGCGAGCGCGTGGTTCTCGACGCTCGAGTGCGGCTACTCCGGCGAGCCTGTCGTTCGCCTCGGTCTGCACATGGTGAAGGGCCTCAAACAGGTGTCCGGTGAGCGCATCGTCGCCGCACGGCAGTGCGCACCATTTCTTGGCAGCGAAGACTTCTTCGCCCGTAGCGGGCTCGATCGCCATGACCTCGACTGCCTCGCCGATGGGGATGCGCTGCGCGCGCTCACCGGTCATCGTAGGGAGGCCCTGTGGGCGACGTTAGGGCGGGTGGCCGCGGATGCTCCCATCAGCGTGGTGCGGACCGGGCAGCAGGCCGCGCTGGAGCTGCCGACCGAGGGCCAGGACATCGTTGCCGACTACCGCCGACTCGGGCTCACGCTAAGGCGGCATCCGCTGGCGTTGCTGCGTTCCCGCCTCAAGCAGTTGCGCATTCAGAGTGCCGAAGAGGTTCAGCGTGCACCCAACGGACGCACGCTCCATACCGGAGGCATCGTGACTTGTCGGCAGCGACCGGACACCGCGAGCGGCGTCATCTTCGTCACGCTCGAAGACGAGACGGGGAACGTCAACGTGGTCGTCTGGTCCCGCGTGGCGGAGCGGCAGCGGCGCGAGCTGCTCGCATCCCGGCTTCTCGGTATCGTGGGGGAGGTGCAACGCGTCGGGGATGTCGTGCATGTCGTAGCACGACGGCTGGTCGATCATAGTCATCTGCTGGGTGCGCTGCCCACGCAGAGTCGGGATTTTCACTGACACGGCAAAACCAAGCGCGATACATCACGGTTCGTCATTCGCAAACTATCGAGCGTTCCCTATTTCATGTCACGCTCGTCCCTCACCCCCAACCCCTCTCCCGGGGGGAGAGGGGAGCGTCGCGTCCGTATTGGACTGTCGTCCAATACGGAACGATCAATAGAGCGGGGCTTGCAAAGCCGGAGCCGCGCCCGCATCGACCGGGGTACCGATATTGCAGGCAAGTGGGCTCGGTTTCCAGTGGTTGAACAAGGCAACCGAACAAGTCAACCGCACCGGAGCACGACTGCCATGGCCGAACCCAAGATGACCCCGCACCAAATAGACGACAAGCTGCAGCACGGCGAGAAGGTTCAATTTATCGACTCTCGCAACCCTAAGGCGTGGCGGGAAGCCCCGACGAAGCTGCCGGGCGCGCTGCCGGTGCCTGTCGACGAGCCCGGGAACATCGGGAACGTACCGCACGATCGGCTTGTCGTGACTTACTGCACCTGACCCGAGGAAGCCTCGAGCGCCCGTGTGGCGCAACAACTTGCAGAACGCGGCTTCAAGGACGTGCATCCCCTGAGCGGCGGGTTCGACGCGTGGCTCAGTGCAGGCCTCCCGGTGGAGCCCAAGTAGCTCGAGGGCGACGAATCCCGGGTGTCCATCGCGACAAAGGATTGTGATCATGGCCGTTCGACTGAATCACACGATCGTGGCCGCGCACGATAAGCAGGCTGCGGCGCTGTTTCTGACCGAGATCATGGGCCTGCCGACACCTTCGTTGCTCGGCCCGTTCGCAGTGGTGAAAGTGGGTGATGACACCTCGCTCGATTACATGGAAACCGAAGGCGAGATCACCTCCCAGCACTATGCCTTTCTCGTGAGCGAGACCGAGTTCGATGAGATCTTCGCGCGAATTCGCGAACGCAGCCTCACGTATTGGGCAGATCCCTCCCGCCGCGAGCGCAATCAGATAAACGGCTGGGACGACGGACGCGGGCTCTACTTCGACGATCCAAACGGGCATCTGCTGGAAATCATCACCCGTCCGTACGGCAGCGGTGGCACGGCGGCGTCCAAGCCGCATCCGCTAGTCGAGCGCAAGCTGGAACCCGAGCACGACGGTCCCGGCAAACCGCAAGAGAAGAAAGGCGGGGGTACGCTTGCCGCTGGAGAGCGACCGGAAACACCGATGCACCACCCGGAGAAAAGTTAGGAAAACGACCACTCTATACGGCATCTCCGCCGATTGTCCGGTACAGCTCGACGAGACTCTCCGCGCGCACGAGCCACGTCGAGACGAGCGAACGGCGTGCGCTGTACAACGTGCGCTGTGCGTCCAGAGTACTCAAATACGACTCGACGCCCTGGCGATAGCGCGCATTCGCGAGCTCGTAGTTGTCGCGGGCCGCTTCCTCGAGCCGAGTCTGCGCTTCGAACTGGTCGTCGATCGTTCCGCGCCGTGCAAGGGCGTCGGCAACCTCGCGAAAGGCGGTCTGGATCGTCTTCTGATATCTCGCCGTGGCGGCCTCGCGCAGCGCTATCGAGGCCTCCAGGTTGCCTTGATTGGCGCCGCCATCGAAGATGGGCAGCAACAGTGAAGGCTGTACAGTCCAGGAGAACGCGCCAGCTGTGAACAGCGAGGATAGAGCCGTACTAGTGAGCCCCGTCGCGGCGGTGAGGGTGATCCGCGGAAAAAAGGCGGCACGAGCTGCACCAATGAGTGCGTTGAACGACCTTAGCTGATACTCAGCCTGTAGGACATCAGGGCGCCGCAGCAGGATGTATGAGTCCAACCCAGTTGGCAGCTCCGCGAGCATCCCGTCAATGCTTTCGATGGAGGGCGCGAGTTCTGCTTCGCTCACCGGCGAGCCGACGAGCAACTCGAGCGCGTTGCGGCCCTGCGCCACGATGGTAGTGAGACTGGCCAAATCGGATTGCGCCTGCGCGAGCACCGTTTCGGCTTGACGCAAGTCGCTGCGGGGGGCAATGCCACCCGCCAGCCGGGCACGCGTGAGCTCGACGCTGCGCTCGGCAGTCGCCGCGGTATCCCTGGCGATCGTTAGCAGGCTTCTGTCGGCAGCGATCCGGAGGTACGCATTCGCGACTTCGGCGACGAGGGTCAGACGTGTCGCACGAACTCCAGCTTCGCTCGCCAGATAGTCTTGCAAGGCGGATTCGTTCAGACTACGCAAACGCCCGAACAAGTCCAGCTCGAACGCAGTGAGCCCAACACCCAGTTCGTAGATGGTGGACATGCGGTCGCCGTTGTCACTGCTACCGCCCGCACCGCTAGATGAGCGGTCAGACCGTTTGTCCGCGCTGACACCCGCAGAGCCGTCGATCCGCGGCAAGACCTGCGCGCGCTGCACCCGTAGCTGCCCGCGTACCACCGCGACATTCGCCAGGGCGAGCTTCAAGTCCTGATTGTTCGCAAGCGCACGTTCGATGAGAATTTGTAGCGCGGGGGCGCGGAAGATGTCCCGGTAGCTCAACTTGGGCAGCATCGCCTCAGTCGTCTTCATATACGCGTCGCCTGCTGGCCACGTCGGCGGTATGGCGGGCGTCGGCCGCTCGTACTGCGGGGCGAGGCTGCAGCCGCCTAGCATTGCGAGCGCGACGATGATCCGCATGCGAGTGCCACGGCGCACACTCATGCTACGACCTCTTCCCGCTTCGTCTGTCCACCGAACCATCGCCGGACGAACACGTAGAACAGGGGGACGAAAAAGATGGCGAGCACGGTTGCCGTGAGCATGCCCCCGATCACTGCGGTACCGATGGCAATGCGGCTTTGGGCGCCGGCCCCCGTCGACACGGCGAGTGGCAGAACACCGAAGATGAAGGCGAAGCTCGTCATGAGGATCGGGCGCAGTCGCAGCCGGGCTGCCGCGATTGCGGCTTCCGCGGCCGATTTGCCCAGCCTTTGCGCCTGGTCTGCGAACTCCACGATGAGGATCGCGTTCTTCGCGGTGAGACCCGCCGTTGTGAGAAGCCCAACCTGAAAATAGACGTCGTTTTCCAGACCGCGTAGCGCCACGGCGATTGCGGCACCCACCAGCCCGAGCGGAATGACGAGCATCACCGAGGCCGGAATCGACCAGCTCTCGAAGAGCGCCGCGAGACATAGGAAGATTACAAGCAGCGAGACGGCATAGAGGAGGGGTGCCTGACCGCCCGAAACCCGCTCCTGGTAAGAAAGTCCGCTCCACGCCGTTGCCGTTCCCGGCAGTTGTCCCGCAAGCGCTTCAATGCGATCCATTGCGTCGCCCGAGCTGCGGCCTGCGCTGGCCTCGCCCTGGATTTCGTACGCCGGCTGACCGTTGAAGCGCGCAAGCGCGGTGGGCGCTCTTGCCCACGAGATCGTGGCGAAGGCCGAGAACGGCGTCATCTTGCCGTCGGCCGAGCGCACGAACCAGGACGCGAGGTCCTCGGGCCGGCTGCGATACGGTGCGTCCCCTTGCACGTAGACGCGCTTCACGCGCCCGCGGTCGACGAAGTCGTTCACGTAGTTGCCGCCCCACGCGGTGGTCAGCGTGGCGTCGACATCGCGCTGCGCAAGCCCGAGTGCACCGACTTTTTCCTCGTCGATCGCAATCTGCAGCGTTGCCACGTCCTCCAGCGTGTTCAGGCGCACGGCGCTCAGGGCGGGCTCGTGCTGCGCTGCCTCGACCAGCTGCTCGGCGCGGGCCTTGAATTCCTCGCGGCTCAATCCGCCGCTGTTGAGCAGGTGCATCTCGAACCCCGACGAGTCGCCGAGGCCGCGCACGGGCGGCGGATTGAGCGCGTAGAAGCGCGCGTCGCGCAGTCGCGCGAGCTCCCGCGATGCGCGCTGGACGATCGCCGAGGCCGAATTCTCCGGGCCCTCGCGCTGCTCCCACGGCGCAAGAGCGATGAAGCCGCGTCCCGCGTTCTGTCCCGCACCCGCCCGGCTGATGCCGGTGATCGTGTAAACGGCCGAGACGTTGGCCTTTTCATCGGTCAGGAAATAATGCTGGATCTCGGTAGCGACTGCCTCGGTGCGCTGCTGCGTCGCCCCGGGCGGTAGCGTGAACTGGATCTGGGCCCGCCCCTGATCTTCCACGGGAAGAAAGCTTGTCGGCAGTCCGACGAAAATCAGGACGAGCGCCGAGGTCGTGGCGATGTAGACGACCATGGCAGGCGCGGGCCGGTGGATGATTGCCGCGACGCCGCGTCGGTAGCGTTCGGCGCTACGCTGGAACCAGGCATTGAAGCGCTCGCCGCCGTGGGAAGCCAGGCGGACCAAACGGCTGCGCTTTTGCCGACCCGCATGAGTGTTCTGCTTGAGAAGCGTGGCTGTCAACGCTGGCGTGAGCACCAGCGCGACCACGACCGACAGCAGCATCGAAGACACGACGGTGATGGAGAATTGCCGGTAGATCTCGCCGACCGATCCGCCGAAGAAGGCCATCGGCAGGAACACGGCGGAGAGCACCAGGCCGATCGCGATCAGCGCGGTCTGGATCTCGTCCATCGAGCGGATGGTCGCCTCGCGCGCAGACATCTCGGGGTTTTCGTGCATGACGCGCTCGACGTTCTCCACCACGACGATCGCATCGTCCACCAGCAGCCCGATCGATAGCACCAGTCCGAACAGCGTCAGCGTGTTGATTGTGAAACCGAAGGCAGCCAGCACACCGAACGTGCCGAGAAGAACGACCGGCACGGCGACCGCCGGGATGAGCGTCGCGCGCCAGCCCTGCAGAAACAGGAACATCACGATCACGACCAGCACGATCGCCTCGATCAGCGTCTTGGTCACTTCCCTGATGGAGAGCCTGATGAAGTGGGTCGCGTCGATCGGGTAAGCGTAGCTCAGTCCCTCGGGAAAGGAGCGGGCCGCGCGCTCGACCGTCGCCTTGACGAGCTCTGCCGTTTCCAGCGCATCGGCCCCCGGAGCGAGCTGAATTGCGATGCCCGCCGCCGGATAGAGATTCAGCCGGCTAGCGAACGTATAGGTCTCGGAGCCCAGCTCGACACGCGCAACGTCCTGCAGCAGAACCTTGGAGCCGTCGGTCTTCGTCTTCACGACGATACTGCGAAACTCCTCCGGCGTCGTCAGACGGGAGCGCGCGATGACCGTTGCGTTGAGCATTTGACCAGGTAATGCCGGCTGCTCGCCGATCTGCCCGGCGGCCACCTGAGTGTTCTGAGCCTCGACTGCGGCAATGACGTCGCTCGGCATCAATTGAAAGCTGGACAGCTTGAACGGGTCGAGCCAGATGCGCATCGCATAGGGGGAACCGAACACGTTGACGTCGCCGACACCAGGCACGCGCGCGAGCGGATCCTGGAGCGTCGACGTCAGGTAATCCGACACGTCGCTGCGGGTGCGCAGGCCGGTTTCGTCGTAGACGGCCAGGACCAGGAGGAAGTCCGTGCTGGCCTTGGTGACCGATATGCCCTGCTGTCGGACCTGATCGGGCAGTCTCGAGAGTCCTTGCTGCACCCGGTTCTGCACCTGCACCTGGGCGATATCCGGATCGGTCCCGCGGTTGAAGGTGACGGTCATGCGGACACGCCCTGCCGAGTCGGACGTCGACGAGAAGTAGATCATCCCGTCGATACCGGTGAGCTGCTGCTCGATGATCTGCGTCACGCTCGTTTCCAGCGCTTCGGCCGAAGCCCCGGGATAATTCGTGCGGATGTTGATCGTGGGCGGCGCGATGTCGGGATATTGCTCGACAGGCAGCGAGACGATCGCGCCGACGCCCGAAAGCATGATGACGATCGCGATGACCCAGGCGAAAACGGGTCGATCGATGAAGACGCGAGAGATCACGTCGGCGCGTGCGCGGCCCGCGCGTTGCGCGCTGCGGGCGCCGACGCGGGAACAGGGTTGACGACCTGCCCGGCTCGGATACGCCCCAATCCTTCGGTGATCACACGATCGCCTGGCCGGAGTCCGCTGCGGACGAGCCACTTGTCGCCGATGGTGCGTTCGGCTTCGATCACGCGTTGAACCGCTTTGTCGTCCGGCCCGACGAGCATCACGGTTGCCTGGCCTCGCGGGTCGCGCGACACGCCCTGTTGCGGCACCAGGATCGCCTCGCGCACGGTCGCTTGCGACAAACGCGCTCGCACATACATGCCCGGCAATAGAAGTCCCGTCGGGTTGGGAAACCGCGCTCGCAACACGACGGAGCCTGTATTCGGATCGACCATGGCCTCGGCGAACTGGAGGGTGCCGGACTCCGAGTACGCGCTGCCGTCTTCGAGCGTGAGGCTCACCATCGCGGAAGAGGGCACGACATCGCCCTTGGTCAACGCGCGCCTAAGGGCCAGAAAATCGGCGCTCGACTGCTGGATGTCCACGAACATTGGATCGAGACGATGAATCATGGCCAGCGTTTGCGCCTGATTGGCCGTCACGAGCGCGCCCGTGGTCACGAGCGAGCGTCCGATACGACCGCTGATCGGGGCCGGTACGCTCGTATTTCCAAGATCGATGGTGACGGCCTCGAGTCGGGCTCGTATCTGCGCGATCGCCGCTTCGGCTTCGCGCGCCCTTGCGACCGCATCCGTATAGTCTTGTTGGCTCACGGCTTCGATCTCGGCAAGCGGCCGCAAGCGGTTAGCGCGCACGTTCGCCGCATCGCGCGTCGCTTCGGCGCTTGCAAGATCGGCCTTGGCTTCCGCCTCCGTGGCCCGATAGACGCTCGCATCGATCCGATAAAGTGTCTGGCCGACTCGCACGACGGAGCCTTCGGTGAACAAACGCTCGCGAATGATTCCGGTGACCTGGGGACGCACCTCGGAGACTTCGTAGGCGCTGGTGCGTCCGGCGAGCTCGATGACGAGCGGAACGGATTCTGACTTCATGATGACATAGCCCGCGTCGGGTGCACGAGGCGTCACTTCTGCGGCATCTTCGGAGCGCGCGCAGGCGGTCAGCAGCACGAGCGCTGCGAGGCAGGCGACGATGCACGCTCGCCCGGCGCTCCGCATGCCGGTAAGCGTCGAGCGAAGGCTGGCCATGCTGTTTTGAGGGCGAGCGGAACATCGCCCCGTCGTTTCTCGGCGGATCTTCATGAAGTACGGTTGGTGGACGGATGCGTTGCGGCTATCAACGGCGCGAAAAGGGCTGACCGGGGCAAGAACCTGATTAAACCCGATCCTCTAGGGTAAAGAACGAAGGATCAAAGGCTCTACAGCCAACCACTTTGGGCACGGTCAGCCATCGAAAGTCCTCGATTGCTTGTCCGGGCCCGCCATGGCATCTCACAGTACCCGCAACATGGCACAGGCCGGGCACGATCCGAGCGGCCCAAGGCCGCTGCTATGCGAGCCCGAATTCGAAGCCGATGCGGGCCCGGAGAACTCATCGACCGACAAATGCAGCGGATCGCCTACTCCTCGACGACCCAGCGCTGCGTGGGGCGATCGTAGAGCCAGGTCTGACTGACGCTGCTCGTTCGCTGTTCGATTGCGAGGGTGCGCTGATCCTCCGCATACGGAGCGGCGAGCTCGGCCGCCTGCTCCATCGAGGCACACACCCACGTGGGGATGCTGTCCACGTAAACCAGCCAGCTCATCCGCCTGGGCCTACTCATGGTCAAAGCGCGCCGTCGGCGTTCCGACTACCGCGACGTTTCGATGCGAGACGCCGTCAGTCCCAGCACCATTGGAATTGGACGTAAGTCTAGCATCGGGTGAAACAACGAGAAGAGAATAATGCGTTGCTTCTTTTTCAATAGATGCTTGTCAATTCGCCACCAGTAGCGCTAAGCAAGAGCCTAGCTGCGGGGAGTCCTTATCGGGCCTCCAGGGATTTGAAGATCGGGATGGATCCTCAGCTCTTCGAACAGGAAATCGGCCAGCGCTCGGGCCTTCTTAGGCACTTGCTTGCGCCTCGGCAGGTATACGTAAAGACCATAGGTTTCGGACACATGACCGAGCAGCAAGGGTTTTAGCCGATTCGCACGAACATAGGGTGCGATCCGATAGGAAGATAGTTGAGCTATTCCGGCTCCACTCAATACAGCCTGCAGTTGGCTATCGCCGTCGTTCGTGATGAAGCGTGCCGGAACAGTCTCGGCAAGCACGCTATCGCCTCGCTTGAATGTCCATGGGATGACCTTGTCGGTGATCCAGTTTCGGAAGTTGATGCACTGGTGATGCGCCAGATCTTCCACGCGCTGCGGAGTTCCGTTCTTCCGCAGGTATGCCGGTGTCGCGCACAAGACGAGTTGGACGCTGCCGAAGCGCCGCGCCACCATGGAGCTTTCAGGCAACGGATCCCCGAGCACGCCGACGTCGATGCCTTGCGCGACCAAGTCGGGCAGGCGGTTTTGGACGATCAGCTCGATGGAGAGCCGCGGGTGCATCGTCAGGAAACGGCCGATCAGCGGCGCGACCAATCGCCAGCTCAAGCCATGAGGCGCGGCCAGGCGTACCGTGCCGAAAACTTCCTCACTGGCTTCGTGCAGGTTGCGCACCCCTTCGTCGATCGCATCGATTGCACTCACGCAAGTGGTATAGAAGCGTAGTCCCTCTTCCGTCAGGCTGATCTTGCGCGTGGTGCGATTGAACAGGCGCACGCCGACCCAACGTTCGAGAGATCGAATCTGGTTGCTGACCGCTTGCGGAGAAATGCCAAGCTCTCTCGCCGCCTTGCTGAAGCTTCCGCCCCGTACGATTCGTACGAATGTATTCAGCGCTCGAAAGTTTTCCATGGGTGAGTCGCAGGGTGCAAAGAATGGCCAATGTCGAGGTAGCCGCAAGTCGCGGTGTTGCCAAGCCTACTCGCGGTAGTACATAATTTGCTACATTGACGGCGTTGGGCGTGGACGAAAAAATCCAACGCCGGCAAGGAAAATGGAGCGGGAGTTCGAGACTCGGTTCCCGCTCGACCGAACAGCACGGGGAAAGGTCCGACTTTCCCCGTTTTTGTTTCAGGGCGCGATGGCAGAGTGGTTATGCAGAGGACTGCAAATCCTTCCACGTCGGTTCGATTCCGGCTCGCGCCTCCAAGTCTTCCACTGCACCTCTCCCGGATCCGTCGTCGCCTTTCTGCAGCCGCGTGATGCGATCGTTGCGGCGGGAGGGATTTTCCTTCCGGGACAGCAGCGCACCTGCCAAATACTGCTCAGTCCTGGGCTTGACGCGCTACCGGGCGCAACTCAGCATGGGGGCGCGCTTCGGACATTCGTCCTCATGAAGGAGGGGCAATGAAATCAGCGACCGTTGCTGCAGTCATCGCGTTGTCGTTTTCCGCCACGCCGGCGAGCGCCGTCCAGTTCCTCTTCGATACCGACCCGTTCGCAGGCAGCGACGCGCCGATCCTTGCCGGAAGGCAGATCGTCGGTGGTCCAGGGCTCCCGCTCAGCTTTTCCACAGCCAGCGATGTGTTCGTGTTCCACACGGGCCGATTCGGAATGAAGACGCTGAGCCTCCATAACGACCTGGCGCCCAACCTGCCGGCCTCGGGCGTGAACGTGGTCGTGTTGCGCACGACGGACAACGATGCCGATCCCTTGACGCCCTTCGGCGCCGGTAACGCAGCGAACCTCATCGCCGACCAGATCACCGAGTCCGCGCCCGGTGTGTTCGTCTACTTCAACAGCGGGCTGAATCTGCCGCGGCTGGTATTCTCGCCCGACTTGAGCGACGACACCGCGGACCTGAGGATACTCGCGCGCATGGCCAACCTGATCGGCCAGCCTGACTCGCTCGCGGCATTCAGTCAAACCAATTTCGCGCTCGTCCCGGAGCCATCCGAATGGGCGTTGTTGCTTGCCGGCCTCGGCCTGGTGGGCGCCGCGTACCGCCGATCGCGCCGGCGCGGGCCGTGACCTAACCCGCCGAAGCGGCGGCAGTCCCCGCAGGCAGGCGCCGGGCGTCCGAATTACCGCGCGCCTGCCTGTCTTCGGCTTCCACGCGCTGTACCCAGCGGCGCACCACCACGGCGAGCGCGATCATCACCAGGATCGCTGCTGCCACCAGCCAGTAGTTGATGCGCGAAGGATCTTCCAGCGCCGCAGCGATCTGGTTGCCGAAAAAGGTGGTCACGAGCAAGCCCGGGATGTTGCCGATCACAATGCCGAGAAGGTATTGCCACGCCCGCAGGCGAACCGCGCCCGACACGACACCGACGACCACGAACGGCGCGACCGGCGCGATGCTGACCGCGATGGACGCGGTCAATCCGCGCCTTCGCAACACCTCGCTGGTGCGATTGAGCCGCTTGCCCGCAATGCGGCGCACGGTATCGCGCGATACGGCGCGTCCGGTGCCATAGGCCACTGCGCCCGACAGGACGAGCCCGGCCATACCGACGGCAAATCCCATGGCCGGTCCATAGGCCACCACCGCGAACAGGGTGAGCAGCGGGCGTGGAAACATCGTGAAGGCGACGGGAACGTAGGCGAGGATCACCACGATCGGCGACCAGCTCACGCCCGCCGAGGCCCGCGCCCATCCCATGACGCGCTCGGCGGTGAACCAGTCGGCGAGCGGCGTATAGCGCCAGGCCAGGAACAAGGCGAGCAGCAGGAGGGCGAACGGGACGATCCTGCTCCACTGCGGCCCGGAACGGCGCTTCTGCGTATCGGGCGAGAAGAGCTCGATCAGCCGATCGAGCGATACCGGCTGCTCGGGATCGGCCACGGCCGCAAGCGCGGCGGTGCCTGCCGGCTCGTCGTCGTCCTCCAGCCGGCGCAGCGTGCGCTGCTCGCATTGCAGCCGTCGAATCGCCGCGTGCATCGAACCCTGCGCTTCGAGCTCGACACGCAGTTGCTGCGGACTCACGCCCAGATGCTCGCTCAACAGCGTATCGCGAAAGCCACGGACGGCAGCTGTCTTTTCCGGATCGGCGCCGGCGTCGACCGTGAGGTCGCATTCGGTATCCACGCCCATCGAGCGATTCGACAGGTTCGCCGAACCGATGCGAAGCCAGCGATCGTCCGTGATCGCGATCTTCGAGTGCACATCGATGCAGGTGGCCTCCTGCAAGCCGGGCGTGTGCGGGTAATAGGCCTCGAAGCATCCCGCCTTGTCGGCCTCGCGCAGCGATTTGACGAGGTGGATGCGCAGTGCCGTCATGGTCGCTTCTTCCAGCCAGCCATGGCTCAGGCGCCGCGTGACGACGGCGATCTCGGGCGGATCGGGCTCGGCCAGGCGTTCGCTCAGCGCGGCTCGGATCGTATCCGAGGTGAAGTACTGATTCTCGAGGTAGACGTAGTGCTTGGCGGCACGAATCATATCCACGTACAGCGCTTCGACTTCGCGCACGCCCTCGGCAGCATCGGACTTCGGGATGGTGCGCGAGATCGCGACATCGACGTCCCGAAACACTGACTCGAGGCCTTCGGGCCAGGCATCGCGATCGGACTGTGCCGCTGGAATGACGTATCGGGTCGCCTTGTGCCAGCGGTCGCGAGCCACGCGCCCCAGTGCCCGCGCCGCTTCGCCATCCACCGCGATCATGGCATCGTGGAATGGCGGGTAGGGGGAACCTTCCACATTGCGCCGCGGATCGTTCGCCTCGTGCCGGCAGGTATCCCAGCGCTTGGTGGTGAGATCGAGCCCGCCGCAGAACGCCACGGTGTCGTCGATCACCACGATCTTCTGATGATGCGAACCGCCGGCGAGGTGCGTATTGTCGTAACGCAAGTGCACGCGCCGGCGTGGCTTCCAGCCCAGGCCGTAGATCGGCCGAGTCTCGCGGTCGGTGCCGAAGATCATGGGATAGTCCCAGATCAACACATAGATGCGCAGCCGCGGCCTGCGGCGGACCAGGTCGTTCAGAAGATCCCCGAGCAGCACCGCCGGCTGAGGCCCGGCCCCATCGAAATCGAGCGGCGTGCGGCTGTCGAAATCCCACGCCAATATGATGATCGAATCGTGCGCATGCTCGGCGGCGCGGGCGAAGGCGCTGAAGTACGATTCGGCGTCCACCAGCGGGGTCGCGCGGGCGGCGCGCGCGACATGCGCGCAGTTACGGCCCGGCGTGAACAGGGCGGAAGATTCGGCTGCCGAAGTATCCATGACTTGGGTCGGATGTGCGTGCAAGGCGCGCGATTGTGTGTTTTATAGCCGGGTATCGCGTTCGAGCCTGCCTATGAGCACCAACCGGGGAGCACCAACCGGGCCCGTCAGCTGGCATCGAGCCAGGATCGATGGCAAGTTGCGCAGTGCCGCCCGCGCCGGCGCGGTTCTGGGCCCGGTGGGTGGGGAGCGTCGCATGCCCGCCAGGTGGGAAGGTTCCTGGTAGGGGAGCGTCGCGTGCCCGCAAGCGGGCACGTGCCCGGGAAGGGGGTGTGGCGCCCTCAGCGGCTTGGCAGCCGCTTGCGTCAATGGTACGGCGTCCAGCCTCCGCCGAGGGCGCTCATGAGATCCACCGTGAAGCCCAGAAAGATCTGGCGGTTGCGCGCTGCGGCGAGCTGCGCTTCGTTCACCGTGCGCTGCGCGTCCAGAACTTCCAGATAGGCCGAATAGCCAGCCTCGTAGCGCATCGTGGCGAGCCGTAGTGCATTGCGCGCCTGCGTCACGCGGGCGGCGAGATCCTGCTCGGCGTCGGCCGCCAGACGCACGTTGGAGAGCGCATCGCTCACCTCGCGAAACGCGTTCTCCACCGTCTGCTCGTACAGGATTGCGGCTTGTCGGGCGCGCGCTTCGGCCTGCTGCGTGCGCGCGGCATAACGGCCGGCATCGAAGATCGGTCCGACCGCTCCCAGGCCGAAGGACCAGATGCCGGCGCTGGCCGTGAGCAGATTCCCCAGCTCGGCGCTCTGCACGCCGAGCGAGGCGGTGAGGCTCAAGGTCGGAAACTGCGCCGCGCGCGCGACACCGATCTGTGCGTTTGCCGCGGCGAATACGGCCTCCGCCTGGCGGACATCGGGACGGCGCTCGAGCAGCGCCGCGGGTAACCCCGCCGGCGGCAACGGCGGCGAGGGCAGGGTGCGCATGTCGCTGCGCTCGGGTTGCAGATCGAGCTTGCCGGTCAGCACGCCGAGCTGATGCACGGCGGCAGCGCGCAAGCGGCGCAGATCCTTGATCTGGGCCGCGACCTGCGCCTGATTGCCCTGCGCCTGGTACACATCGAGGTCCGACACCAGGCCGGCTTGCGCGCGCGCGCGAGCGATCTCGACCGAATCGTCCGCTACCGCCAGCGTCTCGTTCGACACGACCAGTTGCGCATCGAGCGAGCGGACGGTGAAGTACGTTTGCGCGATCGCCGCGCTCAACGCTTGCATGACAGCATCACGGCCGTAACGGCTGGCGAGGAAATCGGCGCCGGCCGATTCGCGCAAACGGCGCAGGCGGCCCCAGAAGTCCAACTCGAAGGAGCTCGTGGCGGCAATGCGGAAATTGTTTCGCACTGCGGGCCCGGCGCTCGATCCGCCGGAGCCGGACGCGGCGCCGGTGCGCTGGCTGGTGCGCGCACGGCCGGCATCGACGTTGCCCTCGATCAGCGGCAGCAGCGTGGCCTGGGCTTCGCGCAGCACCGCGGCGGCTTCCTCGATGCGCGCGCTGGCCAGACGCACATCGGTGTTGCGCACGAGCCCTGCGTCGACCAGCCGATCGAGCTCAGGCTCCTCGTACAAGCGCCACCAGTTGGAGGGGACGCTCGTCAGCGTGCCGCCGGCTTCGGAGGCCTCGGCGTAGCGATCGGGCAGGGCGACTTGTGGACGCTGGAAATCCGGGCCGAGCATGGTGCAGCCCGCGAGCAAGGCGACCAAAGAAACGAACCATTGCGGAGCGAGCCGTTGCGGAGCGAGCCATTGCGGAGCGAGCCGGCGCGGAGCGAACCAATGCGGACCGAGCCGATGCAACCGAATCATCGCGGCTCCTGCAGCGCCTGCGGCGCGGACTCGCTGTCCGGCGCTTCGCCCATCTTGCGCCGGCGCGCGAACACGGTGAAGAAAAGCGGCACGAAGATGGTCGCGACGAAGGTTGCGACCAGCATGCCGCCGACGACGCCGGTGCCCATCGAGCGGCGCGCCGCCGCGCCGGCGCCGCTGGCGATCGCAAGCGGCAGCACGCCGAAGACGAATGCGATCGAGGTCATCACGATCGGCCGGAAGCGCAGCCGCGCAGCCTGCACGGCGGCCTCGACGGGCGCCATGCCGGCGAGCAGCCCCTGCTGCGCGAATTCCACGATCAGGATGGCGTTCTTCGCCGCCAGCCCGATCAGCACCACCAGGCCGATCTGGAAATAGATGTCGTTCTCCATGCCGCGCAGCCAGACCAGCGAGAGCGCACCCAGGACGGCGAACGGAACGGCGAGCACCACCGCCGCCGGCAGCCGCCAGCGCTCGTACAGTGCCGCGAGGATGAGGTACACCATGACGATGGCAAAGCCGAAGGCAAAGATCGATGCCGCGCCCGTGCGCTTTTCCTGGTAGGCCTGCGCGGTCCATTCCATCGTGTAACCGGCGGGCAGCACTTGCGCCGCCACTTGCTCCACGGCCGCGATCGCCTCGCCGGAGCTCACGCCCGGCTTTCCCGCGCCGAGCACCTTGGCCGCCAGGAAGCCGTTGTAGCGCTCGACCTGCTCGGGGCCGACGACGTCGGTCGTATGCAGAAAGGCCTTCAACGGAATCATCTCCCCGGTCGTTTCCGATCGGACGTGGACGCGGCCGAGATCGTCGGGCTGCGCGCGATACGGGGCATCGGCCTGCAACTGCACCCGGTACGTGCGCCCGGACATGTTGAAATCGTTCACGTACAGCGTGCCCATCGTGCTGGTAAGCGCATCGAACACGTCGTTCACCGGAACGCCGAGCGCCATCGCCTGTTCGAGATTCACCTCGACGAGCAACTGCGGCACGCTGGGGCGATAGAACGTATTGATGTTCTGCAGCTGCGGGTGCTCGGAGAGCGCTGCGGTGAACGATTGCACGACCTGCGCAAGTGCGCGCGCGTCCGATCCTGCGCGCGACTGCACATAGAGCTCGAGCCCGCCGGCCGTGCCCAGACCCCGGATCGCCGGCGGATTGAAGCCGAGCACCATGCCATCGGAGAATGTGCGTCCCATCTGCGTGATATCGGCGGCGAGCTGCGGCGCGGTCTTCTCGCGCTCGTCCCAGTCCTTGAGCAGGATGAAGCTCGTGCCCGTGTTCGGTTTGTTGCCTCCGCCGATGAAGCCGCGTCCCGGCACGACGAAGATGTGATCGACCGCCGGCTCCTTGGCAAGCTCCTGCTGCAGCCGCGCGCCGGTCGCCGCCGTGCGCTGCAAGGTTGCGCCGTCGGGAAGATTGATTGCGCTGATCAGGTAGCCCTGATCCTCGGGCGGAACGAAGCTTCCCGGAACGCGCGCGAAGAGCAGCACAGCCGCCGCCACGAAACCCGCGAAAGCGAGCCCGGCCAGCAGGCGGTGCCGCAGCGCGGCGTTCACGAACCAGAGAAAGAGCGCCGTCAGCTTGGCGAAACCCGCGTTGAACGGGTGGAACAGACGCGATTCGTGGTGTCCCGCCTTGAGCAGCAGCGCGCACAGCGCCGGGGTGAGGGTGAGCGCTGTCAGGCCCGAAAGTCCCACCGCGATCGCGACGGTCACGGCAAACTGCTTGTACAGCTGACCGGCAATGCCGCCGAGAAACGCCACCGGGATGAACACCGCGGCGAGCACGAGCACGATGGCGAGCACCGCACCCGATACTTCGTGCATGGATTCTATTGCAGCACGCTTGGCCGGCATCTGCTGCTCGCGCATGAGCCGCTCGACGTTCTCCAGCACCACGATGGCGTCATCGACCACGATCCCGACGGCGAGGACCATCGCGAACAGCGTCAGCGTATTGATCGAAAAGCCGAGCATGTACAGCCCGGCGAAGGTGCCGATGAGCGATACCGGAACCGCGATCATCGGGATGAGGGTCGCGCGCCAGCTCTGCAGGAAGATGAAGACTACCAGCAGCACCAGGACGGCCGCCTCGGCCAGCGTCACGACCACCTCGTTGATGGACGCCTCGACCACGCGCGTGGTGTCGAACGGAATGAGATAGTCGACGCCTGTCGGGAATGCAGTACTGAGCTCGCGCATGCGCGCCTTGACCGCGGCGGAGACCTCGAGCGCATTCGCACCCGTCTGCAGGTATACCGCCATGCCCGCCGCCGGCTTGCCGTCGACGGTGGTGGCGGTATCGTAAGTCCGTGCGCCGAGCTCGACGCGTGCGACATCCTTGATGCGCAGCACGCCGGCGGGACCTCCGGCGCGCACCACGATGTTGGCGAACTCTTCCGCCCGCACCAGGCGGCCACGCGCCGTGACGGTATACGTGATCGCCTGGCCCGGCGGCGCGGGCTCGGCGCCGATCGTGCCGGCGGCGTACTGCTGATTCTGGGCGCGGATGGCATTGGCGATGTCGGTCGGCGTGACGCCGAGGCGCGCCATTCTGTCGGGCTGCAGCCAGATGCGCATCGCGTAGCCGGAGCCGAACAGGTTCACATCGCCCACGCCGGGAACGCGTTTGAGCTCGTCGATGAGGTTGACGGTGGCATAATCGGCGAGATAGACCGCTTCTCGCTCCCCGCTGGGCGAGAGCATCCCTACCACGAGCAGGATGTCGTTCGAGCGCTTGCGCACGACTACGCCGTTGCGGCGCACTTCCTCGGGCAGACGGGGCAGCGCCACTTCGACGCGGTTGTTCAGCTGGAACACCGCCTTGTCGACATCGGTGCCGACCTCGAAGGTCGCAGTGATGCTGATGGTGCCATCGGCCGCGGCGCTCGAGGTAAAGTAGACCATGTTTTCCACACCCGAAAGCTGCTCCTCGATGGGCGCGGCGACGGTCTTGGCGAGCGTCTCGGCGCTCGCGCCGGGATACGTGGCGCTGATGGTGACGGTGGGTGGTGCGATCTCGGGATACTGCGCGACCGGAAGCACCTGCGACGCAACCACGCCCGCGAGCGTAATGATGATCGCGATGACGCTGGCGAAGATCGGCCGCTCGATGAAGAAGCGCGAGAAATTGCCCATGAGCGTCCTATTGACGATCCGGAAAGTGGCTGACACGCCGCTTTCCGCAATACGCTCCCCTCTCCCTTCGGGAGAGGGGTTGGGGGGTGAGGCCGGGAATTCGCGGACCATGGTCCGCGCCGGCCGAACGGCATCGGCCTGCATGCCGATGCGCGCACTGCAAGTGAGGGAGCGAGCGGCCAGTCATTTTGCGGAAGCTCGCTAGCGCGCGCCCGCGCCTTCGGACGATTTTTCGGCAGGCGTTGCAGCCGGTGCGCCGGCCGGCGCGGTTGCATCGGCGGCGCGTGCCTGGACCGGTATTCCCGGGCGCAGTTTGATCAGATTGTCGACGATGACGGCATCGCCGGGCTCAAGACCCCCGGTCACGATCCAGTCGGCGCCGAGCCAGTTGCCGGTGTCGATCGGTTTGGTTGTCGCCTTGCCTTCAGGGCCGATCACCCAGACCATCTTCGTCTGCTCGTTTTGCACCACCGCGGCCTGCGGTACGAGAAACGCTTCCTGCTCGCCTGCGAGGATCCGCACCGGGACGAACTGGCCGGGCAGCCAGCGCCGGTCGGCATTGCGGAATTCCGCGCGCAGTTGCACCGTGCCGAGCTTGGGATCGACGCTGGAGGCGGCAAAATTGAGCCGTCCGTTGCTGGCGACCACCGCGCCTTGCCGATCGAGCAGGTGCACCTGCGCGCGCCGTTGGTGGCCGCGGATGCGCTCGAAGTCGGCTGCCGCCAACGAGAATCGCACCCAGATCGGATCGACCTGGGTGATGGTGGTGAGCAGATCGGTATTCGCCGCCACGAGACTGCCTTCGGAGCGCACCGCGCGGTTGGTGATGCCGCGGATCGGTGCGGTCACGTTGGTATAGGAAAGATTGAGCTTGACCTCGGCGATGCGGGCCTGCGCGCCTTCGATCGCGGCGGTGGATTGCTTGAGGGTCGACACCGCGTCGTCGTACTCGCGCTGGCTGATGGCGCGATTGTCGGCAAGCGACTTCAGACGATCCGCCTCGCGCCGGGCCTGCTCCTGCCGCGCGCGCTCGAGCGCTAGGGCCGCTTGCGCCTGTGCGAGCGCGATCTCGTATTGCGCGCGATCGATGACGAACAGCGTCTGCCCCGCTTTCACCGGCTGGCCTTCGGCGTAGAGGCGCTTTTCCAGGATGCCAGCGACGCGCGCGCGAATCTCGACCTCGCGCGAGCCCTCGGCCTGGCCGACCGCTTCCAGGGCGATCGGCACGCGCCCGCGCTCGACCCGCTTCACCGACACCTGCAGCGGCGGCGAATTGGCCGCGGCCGCGTTGGCGGCAGCAGGTTCCTGCTCCTTCTGGCAGCCGGCGAGCGCGAAAGCCAAGGCGCAGGCTGCCAGCAAGCGGGTTGGGGTCGTAACGGCATGCATGCAGCGGGACTCGCGATGCTTCATCGTTGAAAGGTGGGTATGGACCGACAAGCGGGGCATTATATACAATCTCGAATGTAGGTAAATTTCCATCGGTACAGGATCACCAGCAGCATGCGTCGAACCAAGGAAGAGGCGGAGCAGACCCGCCGCCGGATCATGCAGGCGGCGCTGCGCACCTTTCACCGGCGCGGCATCGCGCGCACGACGCTGGAGCAGGTGGCGCGCGCGGCCCGCGTAACGCGCGGCGCGATCTACTGGCATTTCTCCGGCAAGCAGGCACTGCTGCGCGCGATCCGCGAAGATGTCTCCCTGCCGCTGGTCGATCAGAGCGATTTCACCCTGCTCGACGCTGCCGCCGCCGAGCCGCTCGAGCGGATCGATCGGTTCCTGCGCGACCTGCTCGATGCCGTGGCGAAGGACGAGCACACGCGCCTGGTATTCGCGGTCATGTCGTTTCGCTGCGAGTACGTCGGCGAGCTCGCCTCCGAGCTGGAAGAATACGTGCGCAAGAACCGCAGGCTGTGCAATGCGCTCACGCGCGTTTACCGCCAGGCCCAGCGCCAGGGTGCGGGCTTGAACGGCTTGAGGCCTCGGCTCGCTGCGCTCGATACGCTCGTGTTCCTGGCCGGGCTGCTGCGCCTGTGGCTGCTCGACGAGCACGGCCAACTCGGCATGCGCAGGGCGGCGCGGCTGCTCATCGCCGCGCACGTTAAAGGGCGCCGCGCCGCGGCTCGGCCGGACAAGCGCGCGGCTTCGGCGCTCAGGAAGACAGCCCGGCAAGGCGCATGACAATCCGCAGCAGCAAGGCGATCAGGCCGAGCACTGCCACCCCGGCGAGCCACAGCCCGACGAGCCAGGCGACGCGTTGCCGCCAGATCGGGGAAATGGGGACGCACACTTTTTTTCGCATCGCAAGAAATTGTGTGCGTCCCCATTTAGTGACCATTTAGTGATAGCCCTCGCCGGGGCGCACCTTGCCGCGGAACACCCAATAACTCCAGGCGGTGTAGAAGAGGATGATCGGAACGATGAACAAGGTGCCGATCAGGGCGAAGCCCATGCTGAGCCGCGGCCCGGCCGCATCCCAGATCGAGACCTGGTAGGGAATCACGTTCGGCCAGATGCTGATGCCGAGCCCGAGGTAGCCGAGAAAGATCATGCCGAGCGTGAGCACGAACGGGCTGGCGTGCGCGTCGCGCCGCAGCTCGCGCAGCAGCAGCCAGGTCGTCGCCGCCACCAGCAGCGGCACGGGCGAGAGCCACAACAGGTTGGGAAAGGCGAACCAGCGCTGGGCGATCGATGCCTCGATGAGCGGGGTCCAGATGCTGATGCCGCCGATGAACGCGAGCAGCGCCCAAACGAGATAGCGCGCGATCGATCGCATCTGCGCCTGCAGCGGCCCTTCGGTCTTCATCACGAGCCAGGTCGCGCCCAGCAGCGCGTACGCCACGCACAGGCCGAATCCGCTGAACACCGCGAAAGGCGTGATCCAGTCGAACGCCCCGCCGGCATAGGCGTTGTCGCGCACCGGCACGCCCTGCACGAAGCCGCCCAGCGTGACGCCCTGGAAGAAGGCGGCGACGAACGAGCCGGCGGCGAACGACTTGTCCCATGCGCGCCGCCGGCCGGGCCGGGCCTTGAAGCGGAACTCGAACGCCACGCCGCGGAAGATCAATCCGATCAGCATGAGGATGAGCGGCAGATAGAACGCGCTCAGGATCACCGAGTACGCGAGCGGGAAGGCTGCGAGCAGGCCCGCGCCGCCGAGCACGAGCCAGGTCTCGTTACCGTCCCAGATCGGCGCAACCGTATTCATCATCACGTCGCGATCCGCCTTCTCCGGGAAGAACGGAAAGAGGATTCCGATACCGAGATCGAAACCGTCCATGACGACGTACATCATGATGCCGAACAGGATGACGATCGCCCACAGCAGCGGCAGCAGGTCCATCACGTAGTCTCCATGCCGGGATCGCGCGACGATGGCGCATCGGGGTCTGCAGCGGCCGCTGAGAGCGGCCGCATGGCCTGACGCGGCTGGCCCGGCCCGCCCAGTACCGGCGTCTCGCCCTCGTGCAATTTAGGCCCATGCCGGATGAGCCGGAGCGCGTAGATCGTCCCGGCGCCAAACACGACGAAATAAACGATGACGAACAAGGCGAGCGTCAGGCCGACCTGACCGGCGCCGTGTGCCGATACACCCTGGGCCGTGCGCATCATGCCGTACACCAGCCACGGCTGGCGCCCGATCTCGGTGGTGAACCAGCCGGCGAGGATGGCGACGAGCCCGGCGCTTCCCATCCATGTCGCAAAGCGCAGGAACGCGCGTGAGCGATACAGCCGCCCGCCCCGGCGGAGGCAAACGCTCCACAGGCCGAGCGTGATCATGAGCACCCCCAGCCCGACCATCACGCGGAAGGTCCAGAACACGATGGTCGAGTTGGGACGATCCTCGGGGGGAAATTCCTTCAGCCCGGGGAATTGTCCGTCCCAGGTGTGCGTGAGGATGAGACTTCCCAGATTGGGTACCTCCAGCGCGAAGCGTGTCTGCTCGCGCGCCATGTCCGGCCAGCCGACGAGGATGAGCGGCACCCCTTCCCCGGGCCGGTTCTGCCAGTGGCCCTCGATCGCCGCGAGCTTGGCCGGCTGATGCTCGAGCGTGTTGAGGCCGTGGAAGTCGCCGATCACAGCCTGAATGGGGGCGGTGCAGAAGATCATCCACATCGCCATGGAGAACATCTTTCGCACCGGCGCGGTGTCGTCGCCTCTGAGCAGGTGCCAGGCCGCGGCTGCGCCGACGACGAGCGCCGTGGCGAGATAGGCCGCGGTCACCATGTGCGTGAACCGGAACGGGAACGAAGGATTGAAGATCACTTGCAGCCAGTCGACCGGAACGACCACGCCGTCGACGATCGCGTGGCCCTGCGGCGTGTGCATCCAGCTGTTCGAGGCGAGGATCCAGAACGCGGACACGACCGATCCCAGCGCCACCATGACGGTCGCCAGAAAGTGCAGCCCCGGACCGACCCGGTTCCAGCCGAACAGCATCACACCGAGAAATCCCGCTTCGAGAAAGAATGCCGTCAGCACTTCGTATGCGAGCAGCGGCCCGACGATGCCGCCGGCGACGCGCGAGAATTCGCTCCAGTTGGTGCCGAACTGGTATGCCATCACGATGCCCGACACGACCCCCATGCCGAACGCCACGGCGAAGATCTTGAGCCAGAAGTGATAGAGGTCGCGGTAGACCTCGTTCTTCGTGACGAGCCAGCGGCCTTCGAGCACGGCTAGGTAGCTCGCCAGCCCGATCGTCAGCGCCGGAAAAATGATGTGGAACGAGATCGTGAACGCGAACTGGATGCGGGCCAAAAGAAGCGCATCGAACTCCGGCATGATCGACTCCGACCCTTTACAGGAAGCGCGCGATCGATGATAAACCCAAGGCAAGCATCCATCGGCAGGAATGAAACCGCGGCCTCGGGCATACGATGTGCCTGCTCCGAAAACTTGTTGCGCATCGAATTGCAGGAAGGAATTGTCATGAACAGACGACCTCTCGGCCGCAGCGGCATCGAGATCGCGCCGCTGGTTTTCGGCGGCAACGTCTTCGGCTGGACGGCGGACAAGGCGACCTCGCATGCACTGCTCGATCGCTTCGTCGCAGCGGGCCTCGATGCCATCGATACCGCCGACGTGTATTCGCGCTGGGTCCCGGGCAATCAGGGCGGCGAGTCCGAAACGATCATCGGCGAATGGCTAGCCGCCTCGCCACGGCGCAGGGACCAGGTCGTCATCATCACCAAGGCGGGCTCCGACAAGGGACTGGCCGGCAAGCGCGTGCTCGAGGCGGCGGAAGCATCGCTCAAGCGCTTGCGCACCGACCGCATCGACGTCTACCTCGCCCACAAGCCCGATCCACGCACGCCGATCGACGAGACCTTGCGCGCATTCGAGCAGCTCATGCGGCAGGGGAAGGTGCGCGTGATCGGCTCGTCCAACGACTCGGCCGCGCAACTGCGTCAGGCGCTCGATGTCGCCGCGGGCCAGGGCCTACCCCGGTTCGAAGTGCAGCAGCCCGAATACAACCTGTACGATCGAAGCGGCTACGAGGGAGCGCTGCGCGATCTGTGTATCGCCGAAGGGATAGGAGTCATTACCTACTACAGTCTGGCTTCCGGATTTCTCTCCGGGAAGTATCGCTCGAGCGCCGATCTAAATCTGAGCGTGCGCGGCGCGGGCGTGCGGCGCCATCTCGATGCACGCGGCGTTCGCATCCTTGCCGCGCTCGACGAGGTGGCGCGGGCACACGCAGCCAAACCGGCCGAAGTGGCGCTCGCCTGGCTGATCGCACGAAAAGGCGTGACCGCGCCGATCGCCAGCGCGACCAGCATCGAGCAGCTCGAGAGCCTCGTGCGCGCGACCGAGCTCACGCTGGCGCCGGAAGAAATCGACCGCCTCACCGCAGCCAGTGACTGAGACCCTTCGCACCCGCGTGAGCAGCACCGGCCAGACCGTCACGCTGTCGCCGCGCGATTACGACGCAGTCCTGTTCGACCTGGACGGCGTGCTGACGCAGACCGCGCGTGTGCATGCGGCGGCCTGGAAGCAGCTGTTCGACGCGTTCCTGGAAGACTACGGTCGTGATACCGGGCAGACGTTCGCGCCGTTCGATATCGACGCCGATTATCGTCGCTATGTCGACGGCAAGCCGCGCTATGACGGCGTGCAATCGTTCCTCGCCGCGCGCGGCATCGAGCTTCCTTTCGGCACGGACGACGATTCGTCCGATGCGCGCACCGTGCACGGGCTGGGCAGCCGCAAGGACCAGTACTTCACCTCGCGCCTGGAGCAGCAGGGTGTGCAGACTTACCCTTCATCGATCGAGCTGGTGCATGCGCTGCGCGCGCAGGAGGTGAAGACCGCGGTGGTGTCGTCGAGCAACAATTGCGCGGCGGTGCTGGAGGCGGCGGGCATCGCGCAGCTGTTCGACATTCGCGTGGACGGCGGCGATGTGACGCGCCTGGGCTTGAAGGGAAAGCCCGCACCGGACGCATTCCTGGAGGGAGCGCGGCGGCTGCGCGTCGAGCACGCACGCGCGGTCGTGGTCGAAGATGCGATCGCCGGAGTCGCTGCCGGACGCGCCGGCGGCTTCGGCAGCGTGATCGGCGTGGACCGCCACGGCCAGGCGCAGGCGCTGCACGATGCGGGCGCAGACGCCGTGGTGGCCGATCTCGCCCAGGTGCGCGTTTCGGCCGAGCCGCCCGATGCCTGGACGCTCCTCTACGAAGGCTTCGACCCGGAGTGCGAAGGCATTCGCGAATCGTTGTGCGCGCTCGGCAACGGCTACTTCACTACTCGGGGTGCATTGCCCTGGGTAACGGCGGACGGGACCCATTATCCCGGCACCTATCTCGCCGGGGGCTACAACCGGATGCGAACCGACATCGCCGGCCGGGTGGTCGAGAACGAGGACCTGGTCAATCTGCCCAACTGGCTGGCGCTCGAGCTTCGCCTGGCGGATGAGCCATGGTTCGATCTGGGATCGGTCAAGATCGTCGCGTACCGGCAGGAGCTCGACCTGCGCCGCGGCATCCTGGTTCGGCGCGTGCAGTTCGACGATGCCAAGGGTCGGCGCACGACGCTGGCCGAACGGCGTCTGGTGTCGATGGCGGACATGCACCTCGCCGCGCTCGAGTTGTCGCTGACGGCGGAGAATTGGTCGGGGCAGGCAGCGATACGCTCGGCAATCGATGGGCGCGTGGTCAACGCGGGCGCCAAGCTCTACTCCCGGTTCAACAACAGGCACCTGGTGCCCCTCGCCGCGGAGCAGCTCGGCGACGATTCGGTGTACCTGCTGGTGCGCACCACTCAGTCGCATCTGCACGTCGGGGTGGCGGCACGCACCCAGGCGTTCGTGGCGGACAAACCGATCGTCGCGCACCGAAAGCGTGTCGACGAGCCCGGCTACATCGGCCAGGAACTCGAAATGACATTGGCGCAGGGCGAGACGCTCACGCTGGAGAAGATCGCGTGTCTGTACACCACGCGCGACCGCGCCATCTCCGAGCCCGGTGTCGCGGCGTGCAAGGCCACGGCCCGCGCCAGCCGTTTCGAGGCGCTCGCGGCCGCGCACGCGAACGCCTGGCGGCAGCTGTGGCGGCGCTTCGACCTGCACATGCAGCCCGCCGGCGCCCGCTTCGAGCTGAACGTGCCGATGCTGGCGCGGCTCAACATACTTCACCTGCTGCAGGCGACCTCGCTCAATTCGATCAGTCTCGACATCGGCGTCCCCGCGCGCGGGTGGACCGGAGAGCACTATCAGGGCCACATCTTCTGGGACGAGCTGTTCATCTTCCCGTTTCTCAACTTCCGCACCCCGGAGATCACGCGCTCGCTGCTCATGTACCGCTACCGGCGCCTGGGCGAGGCGCGCGCGGCCGCGCGGGCCGCGGGTTTCGAGGGAGCGATGTTTCCGTGGCAGAGCGGCAGCGACGGACAGGAGGAGACGCAGGAGCTCAACCTCAATCACCGCTCGCAGCGCTGGGTGCCCGACAACAGCTACCTGCAGCGCCACGTCGGGGCCGCCATCGCCTTCAACGTGTGGCAGTACTACCAGGTGAGCAACGACCTCGAGTTCCTGCATTTCCACGGCGCCGAGCTGATCCTCGAGATTGCGCGCTTCTGGTCGAGTATCGCCACCTTCAACGAAGCGCGCGGGCGCTACGAGATTCACGGCGTGATGGGACCCGACGAGTTCCACGAAGGTTACCCCGACGCCCCGCGGCCGGGCCTGTCCAACAATGCCTATACCAACATCATGGCGGTGTGGGTGCTGTGCCGCGCGCTCGATGTGCTCGACCACCTCTCCGACATGCGCCGCGCCGAGGTGATGGCGCAGCTTGCGCTCACGCCGGAAGAGCTCGCGCGCTGGGACGACATCAGCCGCAGGATGTTCGTTCCGTTTCACGACGGCGGCATCATCAGCCAGTTCGAAGGCTACGAGAAGCTCGCCGAGCTTGATTGGGAGCGCTACCGCGCCCGCTACGGCAACATCCAGCGCCTGGACCTGATTCTGGAGGCGGAGAACGACAGCGCCAACCGCTACAAGCTCGCGAAGCAGCCGGATGTGTTGATGTTGTTCTACCTGTTTTCGTCGGAAGCGCTCGGCGAGCTGCTTTCGCGGCTGGGTTATCCTTTCGAGTACGAGACGATTCCGCGCAATATCGCCTACTACGACTGCCGCTCCTCGCACGGCTCGACGCTTTCGCGCGTGGTGCATGCCTGGGTGCTGGCCCGCTCGGATCGGCTGCGCGCGACGCGCTACTTCGCGGAGGCTTTGCAGAGCGACGTGAGCGACATCCAGGGCGGCACGACCGCCGAAGGCATTCATCTGGGCGCCATGGCGGGCACCGTCGACCTGTTGCAGCGCGTGTCGACCGGCATCGAGGTGAGGAACAATGTGCTGCGGCTCGATCCCAAGCTCGCGCGCGGTATCAGGCGGTTCGACCTGCGCATCCGCTATCGCGGCCACACGCTCGACCTGCGCGTGACGGCCGATACGCTGACGGTGCGCGGGCGCGAGCGCGGCCCTGTACCGATTCGCATGGCGCTCGACAACAAGGAGCTCGAGTTCGCCGGCGGCACCCGGGTGTTCCGACTCGATTCGAGCAAACCGGAGGAAGGCGATGCGCCAGCCGGTGAGCTTTTCATGTAGCGGCCGCCCATGAAGGAGTCCGATCAGCCCGACTCGCGGCCGGATCCCTCCCGCGTCGACCCGCAGGCGCTCGGCACCGATCTCGAGCGCGGGCTGAGCTCCGCAGAGGCGGCGCGCCGACTTGCACAGGACGGCCCGAACGAGCTGCGTCAGACGCCGCCGGTTCCCGCCTGGCGGCGCCTCGTCGGCCAGTTGCGCGATCCGCTCATCTACCTGCTGCTGGCGGCGATCGTCATTTCGCTGGTCGCGTGGTTCATCGAAGGCGCACAGGGCGTTCCGATCGATGCGCTGGTGATCGCCCTGATCGTCGTGGTCAACGCGGTGCTCGGCTTCGTGCAGGAAGCGCGGGCCGAAAGCGCGGTCGCAGCGCTCGCCCGGATGACGGCGGTGACCTCCGCGGTCATCCGCGATGGCCATCCCCTGCGCATCCCCAGCGCCGAGCTCGTGCGCGGCGACCTGCTCGTGCTCGGCGAGGGCGACTCGGTCGGCGCCGATGCGCGCCTCGTTCAGGCCGCGGCGCTGCGCATCCAGGAAGCGTCGCTCACCGGCGAGAGCGAAGCCGTGCTCAAGGACGTGGCGACCTTGCCCGAGCCGGTGGCGCTGGGCGATCGCGTCAACATGAGTGCTGAGCGGCGGCAGCCTTGCCGGAAATGCCGACTTGCGCCAGGGCGAGCATGGCGAATGGCAGATCCAGGGCGACCCGACCGAGGCCGCCTTCCTGGTCGCCGAGCGCAAGCTCGGCGTGGCCGAGCGGCGGGCGCAGCGCTTCGAGCGCGTGGGCGAGATCCCGTTCACCTCCGAGCGCAAGATGATGTCGACGATCGACATCGATCACGAGCACGGCGACGAGCGCATGCTGATCAGCAAGGGCGCGCCCGACGTGCTGCTCGAACGCTGCACGCGTGTACGCCAGGGCATGGAGGTCGTTGCGCTCGACGAATCGGCGCGCAAGCACATTTTGGCTGACGTCGACGCGCTGACCGATGACGCCCTGCGCACGCTCGCCGTCGCCTACCGGCCACTCGCGCCGGGCGAGGAAACGGCAGCCGATCCATCGCTGGAGCGCGACCTGATCTTCGTCGGGACCGTCGGCATCATCGACCCGCCGCGCGAGGAAGCGGCGGTCGCGATCCGCGATGCCCGGCGCGCGGGCATCCGGGTCATCATGATCACGGGCGACCATCCGCGCACGGCCGCGCGCATCGCTGCCGACCTCGGCATCGTGGAACGTGGCGCCAGTGCGCTCACCGGGCTCGAGATCGACGCGCTGGACGAGACGCGGTTTCGCGAAGCCGTGCGCAAGGTTTCGGTCTACGCGCGCGTTGCGCCGGCGCACAAGCTGCGCATCGTCGACGCGCTGCAGGCCGACGGCCAGATCGTCGCGATGACGGGCGATGGCGTGAACGACGCGCCGGCACTCAAGTCCGCGGACATCGGCATCGCCATGGGTGTCACCGGGACAGAGGTCACAAAGCAGGCGGCGAAGATGATCCTCGCCGACGACAACTTCGCCACCATCGTGGTTGCCGTGCGCGAGGGGCGGCGCATCTTCGACAACATCCGCAAGTTCCTGCGCTACCTGCTGTCGTCGAACATGGGCGAGGTGCTGACGGTGTTCCTCGGCGTGGTCGGCGCCGGGGTGATCGGGCTGACCGGCGGCGGCGACGGGCTGGTGCTGCCGCTGCTCGCCACGCAGATCCTGTGGATCAACCTGATCACCGACTCGGCGCCTGCGGCCGCGATGGGCGTGGACCCGGAGACCGAGGACGTCATGGCGCGCAAGCCGCGCCAGCTCAGCGAGCGCGTGATCGACGGGCGCATGTGGGCCGGCGTCGTGGAGGTGGGCCTGGTCATGGCGGTGGCCACGCTGCTCACCCTCGACATGTACCTGCCCGGCGGACTCATCGAAGGCGGGCGCACGTTGGACAATGCACGCACCGCGGGTTTCACGGTGCTCGTTTTTGCGCAGCTGTTCAACTGCTTCAACGCCCGCTCGGAGCGGGCCAGCGCGTTCCACGGCATGTTCGCGAATCACTGGCTGTGGGGCGCCATCGCGCTTTCGCTGCTGCTGCAAGTGGCGGTGGTCAACGTGGGCTTTCTCAACATCGCGTTCGGCACCGTGCCGCTCACGCTCGAGCAATGGCTGCTCTGTGCCGCCATGGGCAGCCTGGTGCTTTGGACGAGCGAGTTGCGCAAGCTCGTGTGGCGGCTGCTGACCTCGAAACGGTAAATTGTTCTCGCGCGCGCGTCGAAGGCGGGAAGACAGCCGTCCGGTCAGGCGGTACGCTTATTGCGGCAGTCGTGCGTTCCATCCCTCACCCCCAGCCCCTCTCCCAGGGGGAGAGGGGAGTTCCAGAGCTCGGTTTGCTATCCGCTTGAAGATCTCGATAAACACGCCGGCTCGAAGCCATGCACACCCTAATGCGAACGCAGTGGCAAGCTCCCCTCTCCCTCCGGGAGAGGGGCTGGGGGGTGAGGCCGGTGTTTCGCGAACCATGGTTCGCGCCGGCCGAACGGCATCGGCCTGCATGCCGATGCGCGCACTGCAGGTGAGGGAAAAAAGGGAACACACCTCGGAGCATGCGAACTCTCATGCGAATGCTATCGGTATCGATCGTGCTGCTGCTTGCCGCGCAGGCGGCAGTGCAGACGCCGGCTGTGGGCGCGCCGGCGCGCCCCGGTGCCTGTCCATCACTGGAGACGCGCCCGGCGAACGCCTCCGAACAGAAGCCCGCCTTCGTGGGTCAGACACGCACCTGCGCAGCGAAGTCGAACGTCGCGTTCGAGGTTGTCGTGCTGGCCAAGGGACTGGTTCAGCCCTGGGCCGTCGAGCCGCTGCCCGGCGGTGACGTCCTGGTCACGGAGAAGACGGGGCGCCTGCGCATCGTGAGCGCCGAGGGCGAGCTCGGAGCGCCGATCGCGGGCGTGCCGAAGGTCGACGCGCGCGGGCAGGGTGGTCTGCTCGATGCGGCCTTGAGCCCGCAATTCGAATCCGATCGGACGATTTACCTCAGCTTCTCCGAAGCGCGCGAGGGCGGCAACGGCACCAGTGTGGCGCGAGGCGTTCTGTCCGCGGACCGCCGCAGCCTGGAGCAGGTGGGCGTCATCTTCCGCGTGCTTCCGACCTATGACGGCACGATGCACTACGGCTCGCGGCTTGCATTCGGGCCCGACGGCAGGCTCTACGTCACCACGGGCGAACGCTCGGTCACGGCGATGCGCAAGTATGCCCAGCAGCTCGACAGCCATCTCGGCAAGGTCATGCGCATCCAGCCGGACGGCTCGGCGCCGAAGGACAATCCGTTCGTCGCCAAGCCGGATGCGCTGCCCGAGATCTGGTCGCTGGGACATCGCAATGTCCAGGCGGCGGCATTCGATTCGAAGGGCAGGCTCTGGGTGGTGGAGCACGGCGCACGCGGTGGCGACGAGCTCAACCTCATCGTCAAGGGCGAGAACTACGGCTGGCCGGTAGTGGCCTACGGGCGCGAATATTCCGGACAGCCGATCACCGGCTCGGTCCCGGACCGGCCGGGCTTTGAGCAGCCAAGCTATTACTGGGACCCGGTGATCGCGCCTTCCGGCGCGCAGTTCTACACGGGCAGCCTGTTCCCGGCCTGGAAGGACAGTCTTTTCATCGGCGCGCTCAAGGAGCGCCGCCTGGTACGGCTCGTGATCGAAGGCAATCGGGTGCGCGGCGAAGAGCATCTGCTGGCCGAGCGCGGCCAGCGCGTGCGGGACGTTCGCCAGGGACCCGACGGCGCGCTCTACGTGGTGACCGACGAATCGGACGGCGAGCTGTGGAAGATCGTGCCGCGTCGCTGAACCGCGTGGGGCGGAGCGCTCCAGACCCCGCGGGGCGACTTGAGCGCCCCGCGCTGCAGGAACCGGCGGAGCCCGGAGTCCGCTGCTCTCCAGGAACCGGGCACGCGAGTTGCCCCACGCGACAGCGTTTTCGTCCGGGCGATGGACTCACCCGCGCAGTGATACGCCTGCGCGACGCAGTGACCGGCCCGGCGCTCCCGTGCGGGCGCTCGACACCATGGAAGTGGCGAATGTCTTCGAAGACAAATGCCGAAGCTCGGTGTCGCGGCCAGAAAAGCCAACAGCGGGGCATGGATGCAGGTTGCATGCACCAGGGAGGCCTCCCTCCCGGTCCGGAGCGCGATTCGCAGTTTGTCTCGGGCTGATCCTGATCTGCACAGGCTGCAATCGCGGCGCGGAAGATCCCAAGGCGGCGGCGCAGAAGGGCCAGGCGGCGCCCTTGCCGGTGACCGTGATCACCGTCGAGCCGCAAACGCTACCGGTAACCTGGGAAGTCATCGGCCAGACGCAGGGCACGCGCGAAGTCGAGGTGCGCCCGCGCGTGACCGGCATCCTGCTCGAGCGCCTCTATACCGAGGGCAGCTTCGTCAAGCGCGGCACGGCGCTGTTCCGCATCGATCCGCTGCCCTTTCAGACGGCGCTCGAGCAGATCCGCGGCATCGTGGGTCAGGCCGAGGCCGAGCTGGCGCGAACCGAGCAGGACGTGGCACGCCTGCAGCCGCTGTACGCGGACAACGCGGTCAGCAAGAAGGAGCTCGACAACGCGGTGTCCGCGATGCAATCCGCACGAGCCAATCTCTTCTCTGCCCGGGCGCAGTACAAGACTGCCCAGATCGATGTCGGCTACACCTCGATTGCCGCCCCGATATCCGGCGTCACCAGCCGCGCCGCCGTATCCGAAGGCAGCCTGGTCAATGCGATGGAAACGCTGCTCACGCGCATCTTCCAGGTCGACCCCCTTTGGGTGACTTTCAGCTTCGCCTCCAAGGACTACTCGCAGATCCAAAGCGAAATCGCGGCCGGGCGCATCGAACTGCCTCCGGAGCGGAAGTTCACGGTCGAGCTGCAGCGGCAGACCGGAGAGTTCTATGGCCGCACGGGGCGGCTCGACTTCCAGGACACGTCGGTCGACCCGAAGACCGGCACCATCCAGGCGAGGGCACGGTTTCCCAATCCCGACGCCGAAATCCTCCCCGGCGCGTTCGTGCGCATGCGCATCCGCGGCGCGGTTCGGCCCCATGCGATCCTCATCCCGCAGCGTGCCATGCTGCAAGGTCCCGGCGGGCAGAGCGTCTACGTCCTGACCGAATCCGGTAAGGCCGATTTGCGCCCGATCGTCACCGGCCAGACCCGCGGCGAGAACATCATCGTGGTGGAGGGCCTGAAGGCCGGCGAGCGGTTGATCGTCGACGGCGTGGTGAGACTCCGGCCAGGCGTGCCGGTCCAGGCCGTCCCCGCGCCCGCCGCTGACGCCGGTAAACCGGCCGCCCCCGGCACGGCGCCGCCGCAGAAGGGGGCGCCCGAGCCTCCGAACCGGAAGCGGTAGCGGCGTGTTCTCGCGCTTCTTCATCGACCGGCCGATCTTCTCGACCGTCCTGTCGATCGTCATCGTGCTGGTCGGGCTGGTGTCGCTCACCACGCTCCCGGTCGCGCAATTTCCCGAGGTCTCGCCCCCGACCGTCACCATCAGCGCCAACTATCCGGGCGCGAGCGCGGAGGTGATGTCCGACGTCGTGGCCGGGCCGATCGAGGAGCAGGTGAACGGCACCGAAGGCATGCTCTACATGAGCGCGACTTCGGGCACGGGTTCCGCGTCCATCACGGTGACCCTCGACATCGGCACCGATCCGGCCGATGCCACGGTCGACATCAACAACCGGGTGCGGCTCGCCGAGCCGCGCCTGCCCGAGGAGGTCCGCCGCCTCGGCGTGGTGGTTCGCGAACGCTCGACCAACATCGTGCTGATCGCCTCGCTGCTGTCGCCCGACGGACGCCACAACGCGGTCGAGCTCACCAACTACGCCCAGCTCAACGTCATCGACGAGCTCAAACGCATTCCCGGCGTGGGCGATGCCTCTCTCTTCGGCACCCAGAACTACGCCATGCGCATCTGGGTCCAGCCCGACCTGATGCGCCAATACGCGCTGACGACCTCCGATATCGCTCAAGCGATCGGCGAGCAGAACTCGCAGTTCGCGGCCGGACAGATCGGCGCGCCGCCCAACGGCGGCAAGGTACCGTTCACCTACACCGTCACCACCAAGGGCAGGCTGCTGGAAACGAGCGAGTTCGAGAACATCGTGCTGCGTGCGAACCCGGACGGATCGCTGCTGCGCCTGAAGGACGTGGCGCGCGTCGAGCTGGGCGCGCAGGGCTACGACTTCATCGGCAAGGTGAAATGGACAAACCGCCGTCAACATGGGGGTGTACCTGCAGTCGGGCGCGAACGCGCTGGACGTATCCCGGGTGGTGCGCGCGCGCATGGACGAGCTCGCACAGCGCTTTCCCGAAGGCATGGTGTATACGGTCCCGTTCGATACCACCATCTTCATCGACGCCTCGATCAAGGAGGTCGTGAAAACGTTGATCGAGGCGATGCTGCTGGTGCTGCTGGTGGTGGTGTACGTGTTCCTGCAGAACTGGCGCGCCACGCTGATCCCGATGCTGGCCGTTCCGGTCTCGCTCATCGGCACGTTCGCAGGCATGCTGGCGCTCGGCTTCACCGTCAATACGCTCACCTTGCTCGGCCTGGTGCTCTCTATCGCCAGTTCGCGATCACCATCGCCATATCGGTCGGCATTTCCGGGCTGGTGGCGCTGACGCTGAGCCCGGCGCTGTGCGCCGTCATGCTCAAGCCCGAACGTCGCGAGCCGCGCGGGTTGTTCCGCTATTTCAACCGCGGCTTCGACTGGCTCACTGGCCGCTACACCGCCGGCGTCGCCTTTTTCATCCGGCGCTCTGCGCTCGCCCTGATTCTGTTCGGCGTGATGATCGCGCTTACCGTGGGCCTTTTCCGTGCGGTGCCCACGAGCTTCGTTCCGGCCGAGGACCAGGGCGTGTTCTTCGCGTCCATCCGGCTGCCCGACGCATCGGCGCTCGCTCGAACCGAAGAGGTGTCGGATCGCGTCGTGCGCATGGCGATGGACAATCCGCATGTCGAGAATGTCGTGCAACTGGTCGGATTCGATCTCCTGGGCGGCGGCCTCAACAGTGCGACGGCGACGCTGTTCATCGGGCTCAAGCACTGGGACGAGCGCACCGCGCCGGGCGCCGACGTGCAAAGTCTCATCCCCTGGTTCTTCGCCCAGACCGCGGCGATCAAGGAGGCGATCGTGCTCGCCTTCAACCCGCCGCCCATTCCGGGCCTCGGGGCGACCGGCGGGTTCGAGGCCAATATCCAGAGCCTCGGCGGCGCGGACAGTGTCGAAATCGCGCAGGCGACGCAAAAGCTCGTCGACGCAGCCAATCAGCGTCCCGAGCTCAGCGGCGTGTCCACTCAGTTTCGCGCCAACATACCGCAGCTCTATGTCGACGTCGACCGCGAGCGGGCAAAAGCCTATGGCGTGCCGCTCAACCACATCTTCGATTCGCTCCAGACCATCCTCGGCGCCCTGTACGTGAATGACTTCAACGCCTTTGGCCGCACCTACCGGGTGCAGCTGCAGGCCGAGGCGCCGTTCCGCTCGCAGCCCGAGGACATCGGCCGCATCCACGTGCGCTCCTCGGCGGGCGAGATGATTCCGCTCGCCAGCATGATCCAGGTCGAACGCGTGACCGGCGCCGGCCAGGTCGAGCGCTTCAACGGCTTTCCCTCCGCGCGCGTGATCGGCTCCGCCGCTCCCGGCTACAGCTCGGGCGAAGCCCTCTCGGCCATCGAAGCGACCACGGCCGAAGTGCTGCCGCTGGCAGTCGCGAGCGGTGCGGGTGCGGGCAGCCGGCATTCGATCGGAACGGGCGTGGTCGGCGGCATGCTCGCAGCGACCGCGCTCGCGATCCTGTTCGTCCCGCTGTTCTACACGCTGATGGCCGGAAGACAGCGCGGATCGCCCCATACCGCGCCGACCGCCAACGCGCCCGCGGACGATAACAAGCCATGAGGCGAGCGCTCGCCATGGGGGTTCTCGTGCTCGCCGGTTGCGCCGCACTGCGCACCGATCACCCGCCGGTCGATGCCGGGATGCCCGCTGCCTGGCACCTCGATGGGGTCGATACCAGCTCGGCGCCGCTCACGGTCTGGTGGAGCACGTTCGGCGACCCGGTGTTGCAAGAGCTCGTCGTCGCGGCCCTGGACGGCAACAGGGATCTCGCAATCGCAGCAGCGCGGGTAGCCCAGGCGCGCGCCAACCTCGCACTGGTCCGCAGCGAACAGTTTCCCACGGTCAGCGCGCAGGCGAGCGCCGCTCGCGCCCGCTCGTCCGTCACGCTGCCCGGTGCGCCGAGGATCGCCAACGACTTCGCGCTCGAAGGCCTGATCTCCTACGAAGTCGATCTGTGGGGCCGGCTGCAACGCTCGACCGACGCGGCGCGGGCCGATCTCCTCGCCACTGCCTATGGGCGCGAGACCGTTCGCCTGACCCTCATCGCCGACGTCGCGCGCTCCTACTTCACCTTGCGCAGCCTGGACCTGCAGTTGGAGATCGCGCAGCGCACCCTGCGCGTGCGCGAGGATGCGCTGCGCCTGGCCGAGCGGCGCTGGCGCGGCGGGGTCACCTCGGAGCTCGACTATCGCCAAGCCGAGGTCGCGCTGCAGAACGCCGCGGCCGTCATCACGAACCTCGAGCAGCAGACGGGGGTGGAGCAGAGCACGCTGTCATTGCTGCTCGGCCGCTTTCCGCACGAGATCCCGCGCGGCGTCCCGGTCATGGCGTTCGCCGCTCCCCCCGACGTCCCGGTCGGCCTGCCTTCGGTGCTGCTTGCCCGGCGCCCGGACATCCTGACGGCGGAACAGAATCTGCTGGCGGCGAACGCGCGCATCGACGCTGCCCGGACATTGTACTTTCCGACCATAGCGCTCACCGGCGCCTTCGGCTGGGCGAGCTCGTCGCTGTCGAACCTGCTCAGCAGCGGGGCGCTGTTCTGGCAGGTCGGTGCCGCCGCCGCGCAGTCCATCTTCAACGCCGGGCGCACCCGCGCGCAGGTGGAGTTGCTCACCGCGCAGCAGCAGGAGCTGCTCGCGCAGTACGCCAAGACCGTCCAGGCGTCGTTCGCGGAAGTCGAGAACGCGCTCATCCGGATTCGCGGCGCGGCCGCGCAGCATGCGACCCAGGCGGCCCAGGTCGCGTCCACCGAACGCACGCTGGCGCTCGCCGAGACCCGTTACCGCAACGGCTATTCGAGTTTCCTCGAGGTGCTCGATGCGCAGCGCAATCTTTTCACCGCCGAGCTCGCGCAGGTTCAGGCACGCGAGACCCAATTGACTTCGCTCGTGACGCTGTACCGCGCTCTCGGAGGCGGATGGGACCCGGCTGCCATCGCGGCCGATGTCGAGCCGTCGCGTCCGGGGGGGGGCCTGGGGAACGGCGGGTGCAACAGTAGCTGTCCGTCCATCACTGTGACCGCAAAGGAGACGCTATGGAACAACTGCTATCGAGAACCTGGTGGATGCTCGCGCTGCACGGCGCCATCGCGCTGCTGTTCGGCATACTGGCCTTGATCTGGCCCGGCATCACGTTGCTGGTGCTGGTTTCGCTGTTCGCCGCGTTCGCGCTGCTCGTCGGGGCGGTCACCGTGGCCGGCGCGCTCAAGCATCGCACCATGAACGGCGGCTGGTGGCTGATGCTGCTGCTCGGCCTCGTCAGCCTGGTCGTCGGCGTGATCGCGGTGTTCCAGCCCGGCGCCACCTTGTTCGCGTTGGTGCTGCTGATGGCGGCCAATGCGCTGGTGACGGGCGTCCTCGAAATCGCCGTCGCCATCCGTTTGCGCAAGGAGATCGAGCATGAGTGGCTGCTGGCCCTCACCGGCGTGGTGTCGATCGTGTTCGGCGTTCTGGTGCTGATGTTTCCGCCGGCCGGCGCGCTGGCGCTCGCATTGTTCGTAAGTTTCTATGCGGTCGCAACCGGCATCCTGCTGCTGGTGCTGGCGTTTCGCGCGCGCCGCTGGCAAAAGCATTCGGATCCGCACAGCGGCTTTCATGATCCCAGCGCGCATCCGCGCGGAACCTGAGCCCAGTGGGCGAGGCACGCGGACGGCTCCTGGTACCGGGGCGCAACTGCTGGCGCATCGAGCGCGCGCACCGGCTCGCCTTTCTGATCGATGCGAGCGCGTATTTCGCGGCGCTGCGCTCGGCGATCGCGCAAGCCCGGCGCAGCGTACACATTCTCGGCTGGGATTTCGACAGCAGGATCCGGCTCGTACCGCACGGCGCTGGAGACGGCTACCCGGAGGAGCTGGGAGAGTTTTTGAAAGAAGTGGTGAAGCGCCGGCGACACCTGCACATGTACGTGCTGTCATGGGATTTCGCGATGATCTTCGCGCGCGATCGCGAGTGGGTGCCGTTGTACAAGATGGGCTGGAAGACCCATCCGCGTGCACGCCTGGAATTCCGGCTCGACGACAAGCACCCCGTCGGCAGCTCGCACCACCAGAAGGTGGTGGTCGTGGACGACGAGGTGGCTTTCGTCGGCGGGCTGGATCTGACGCACGGGCGCTGGGACACACCCGAACACCGCCCGATCCAGCCCTATCGCCGCGATGCGCAAGGTCGTCTTTGCAGACCCAACCACGACGTGCAGGCGCTCGTCTCCGGCCCGGTGGCGGCTGCTCTGGGCGATCTTTGCCGCGATCGCTGGGTGCGCGCGACCGGCCGGCATCCAAGCTACGACGACACCGAGCTGCCAGCCGACCCGTGGCCCGAGACCACGCGAGCGGAGCTGTTCGATGTCGACGTCGCGATTGCGCGCACGGACCCCGGGTACGGAAACGGGACCCCGGTGCAGGAGATCCGTCATCTCTATGCCGACGCCATCGCGCAAGCGCGGCGCACGCTATACCTGGAAAACCAGTACTTCAGCTCCAGCCTGCTGGGGGCGACACTCGATCGGCGACTGCGAGAGACGAACGGACCTGAAGTCGTGGTCGTGTCGCGGCTCACCGAGGAGGGCTGGCTGGAGGAGCGAACGATGGGCGTGCTGCGCGCGCTGCTGCATCGACGCCTGGTACGTGCGGACGCCCACGGTCGCTACCGCTTGCTCTATCCACACATCCCGCGGCTGCAGCGGCCGAATCTGCTCAACGTGCACAGCAAGGTGCTGATCGCTGACGACGAGTTCCTGAGCGTGGGGTCGGCCAATTTCAACAACCGTTCGATGGGCTTCGATACCGAGTGCAACCTGGCCCTGGAAGCGCGCGGAGAGCCACGCATCCGGCAAGCGATCGCGGAATTCCGCAACCGGCTGCTCGCCGAACACCTGAACACCACGCCGCGCGCCGTCGCGCAGGAAATGGAGCGTCATCGCGGCAGCCTCATCCGGGGCATCGAGGCCCTGCAAGGCGCCGAGCGCACCTTGAAGCCGATCGATCCCGTGGTCCCGGACGACGCCGATGCGCTGCTGCCCGCCAGTGCGCTGGTCGATCCCGAACGTCCGGTCGACCCGGACAAGCTCGTGGCCGAGTTCGTGCCTGCTGAAGCGCACCGATCGATCGCGGGCCGCGTCGCCCGCTACCTGTTCACCCTGCTCGTTGTCGCCGGGCTCGCCGCGGCGTTGCGCTGGACGCCGTTGCGCGACTGGATCGAGCTCGGGCCGATCGTCGAAACGATGCGCGCCTTCGCCACATGGCACTGGGCCGCGGCGGCGACCATGGGTCTTTACGTGGTCGGCAACCTGCTCGGTTTCCCGGTCACGGTGCTCGTAGTGCTGACCGCCCTCGTGTTCGGTCCGCTGTTCGGCGGCATTTTCGCCTTCGGCGGCGCGCTTTTGAGTGCCGGTGTCATGTACGCCCTGGGAAAACGGCTCGGACGCCACGTCGTGCGCCGGCTCGCCGGCTACAAGTTGAACCGCATTACGCGCCGGCTCGCCCGCAAAGGAATCCTCGCCGTCGCGCTCATTCGCCTGCTGCCGGTGGCCTCGTTTCCCAAGACCAATCTCGTCGCCGGTGCTTCGTATATTCGCTGGCGCGATTTCTGGCTCGGCACGGTGTTGGGCATCGCCCCGCGGATCGCGCTCACGGTTGTCTTCGTCGACCGCGTGCAGGCCGTGATCGCGTCGCCGGGACTAGACACGCTCGCAGGCCTCGCCGTCGTGACCGCCGTCCTGATCGGCGGGGGACTGCTGGTATGGCGCCTGTTCGGGCGCTACAGTGCTCTCCCGGCAACGGCCCGCCAGACGTGAATCGCGTGGCGCCCACCTTCCATCTACACAACGGTGCGCTGACGGTACGGATCCCGGAGATGGGCATCGATCCGGCGCTGCTCGCACAGCCCCCGGAGCGATGGGGCATCGAACCGGGGAGCGAGGTCGAGATCGTGCGCATCGAGGCGCCCCCGCAGTGGCACTGGCGCAGCCACGATGCGGCGTTCCTCGCGCAACTCGTGAGCCACCTGGAACGTCCCGGCCATCCCATTGCCATCGAAGGTCTGCCCGCCGACATGGCCGATCTGCTGGCGCTGGCGCGACGGCCATCGTCGCTGCGCCCGGCGCAGACTGCACCGCGGCCCGGTTTCGCCGCCCGCGTAGGATTGCTGGCGCAAGCGCACGCGGCCGGCGTCAAGCGCTTCATCGATCTGCTGGGCGAAGTCGTCCTGCTGCTGCCGCGATTCGTCGCCGGCCGGGCCAAGGTGCGCCGCGCAGAAGTGCTCGACGTGATCGCGGAGTCGAGCACGCGAGCGCTTTTCATCGTCGGGATCGTGAACCTGCTGATGGGCGCCATCCTGGCTTTCGTGGGCGCGGTGCAGCTGCGTGCGTTCGGCGTGGGGATCTACGTGGCGGACCTGGTCGGCATCGCGGCGGTGCGCGAGCTGTCGCCGATCCTGACCGCAGTCGTGCTGGCCGGGAGGACGGGCGCAAGCTTCGCCGCACGCATCGCCACCATGCAGAGCAACGAGGAAATCGACGCGCTCACCACGTTGGGCGTGTCGCCGGTGGAGTTTCTGGTGCTGCCGCGGGTGGTCGCACTGAGCGTCTCGATGCCACTGCTCTATGTCTATGCCTGCACGCTGAGCCTGCTGGGGGGGATGCTCGTGGCGACCCCCTTGCTGGACATTTCGGCTACGGCCTACATGGTGCAGACGCGCGATGCGATCGCGGGAGCAAATTTTGCGATAGGGGCGCTCAAGGCGCTGATCTTCGGTGCCTCGGTCGCGCTGATCGGCTGCCATTACGGGCTGCGGGCCGCGCGCAGTGCGGCCGGTGTCGGCGAGGCCACCACGATGGCCGTGGTGAGCTCGATCGTCGTCATCATCGTTCTCGACGCGGTGTTCGCGATGTGCGCGAATGCCCTCGACGTATGAGCCATGAACACGTCATATAGCGACATACCGCCCCGGATCCGTATCGAGGACGTTACGGTCGGCTACGACGGACACCCGGTGCAATCGGGCATCGACGCCGACATCGGCGCGGGCGAGATCTTCGCCATCGTGGGCGACAGCGGCTCGGGCAAGAGCACCCTGATGAAGGCCATGATCGGGCTGCTGCAGCCACAGTCCGGGCGCATCCTGATCGAGGCACGCCCCGACGGCATGCCGCGCGACGGTGCGCCGGATTTCGGCGTCCTGTTCCAGGGCGGCGCGCTCTGGACGTCCATGAGCGTGCTCGACAATGTCATGCTGCCGATGGAGCTGCACGGCTATGCGCAACCGGGCGCCCGCAGCGCGCTGGCGCGATTCAAGCTTGCGCTGGTGGGGCTCTCCGGCGCCGAAGCGCGTTATCCGGCGAGCCTGAGCGGAGGGATGCGCAAGCGTGCGGCGCTGGCGCGCGCGCTCGCTCTCGATCCATCCGTGCTGTTCCTGGATGAGCCCTCGGCCGGGCTCGATCCGCTCTCTTCGCGTCGCCTGGACGAGCTCATCTCGAGCCTGCGCGCGGGCCTCGGTATCACCGTCGTGCTGGTGACGCATGAGCTGGAAAGTCTGTTCAGCGTGGCGGACCGCATGCTGTTCCTCGACGGCGAAACGCATCGCCCCATCGCGCTCGGCCCGCCGGCCGAGCTGGCACGCGCCGCGCAGAGCACGAAGGTGCGCGAATTCCTCGCGCGCAGAGGCGTCGAATCGAGACCCGAAGTGGAGGCGGCGACGTGAGCTTACCGGGCGAGGGGCCCCACGCAGTGGGGATCGACCGCAAAGCGAATCGACGCCGGCCGCCGACGGCTTGGCCGTTGACGTGCGATGTGCGTTCGGAGGCGGCAGCATGAGCCGGCGCGCACCGACCACGATCGGCCTGTTCGTGCTCGGCGCGCTCGCCCTGATCGTGGCTGCGATCTTGTTGTTCGGCCGCGGCGCGTTCTTTGCCGATCGGCTGCGCGCAGTCAGTTTCTTCAGCGGTTCGGTTGCGGGCTTGCAGGTCGGCGCCGCGGTGACTTACCGGGGCGTCGAGGTCGGCCAGGTGAAAGCGATCGGCATCCGCATCGAGCCGAAAGTCTTCCGCACCATCGTGCAGGTAGACATGGACCTGGTGCCCGACTCGGTGCAGTTCTACGGCGGCGAGCTGCCGATGGACGAGACCTTGGTGCCCACGCTGGTTGAGCGCGGCCTCGCCGCGCAACTGGTGAAGCAGAATTTCGTGACCGGGCTCCTGACCGTGGATCTCGATTTTCGCCCCAAAGCCGAGTCGCGGAAGGCCGAGACCACCTGGCCGACGGAGATTCCGACCGTGCCCACGGATCTCGAGGAGCTCGCCCGCAAGGCACGCAACATCGACTTGCCCGCGGCAGTGGAAGCACTGCAGGGCACGCTTGGCGCACTCAATCGCATCCTCGGCTCGCCCGAGACCGCGCAGACGATGCAGGAGTTGCCGCTGCTCGTTGCCCAGCTGCGCCAGACCCTGAAGACGGTCGACACCGAAGTCGCGGGCCTTTCGGACACCGTGCGCGCAACGATGACGACCAGCGCCGGCTCGCTCGACAAGACGCTGCAATCGGTGCAGGCCCTTGCCGCGACGCTGGAGCGCGAAGCGGCCAGCACGGCCGCCTCGGCCCGATCGACGCTGCAGCAGGTGGACAAGACCATCGCCGGTGCCGATGCCGCACTCGCTGCGCTGCCTCCGGCGCTCGAAACAACGCAGCAGGCGCTGGAAGGGGCGAGCCGGGTGCTCGACCCGCACGGACGCACGATGATCCAGATCCAGCGCGCCGTGGACGATCTGGCCGCCGCGGCGGCGCGACTGCGCAGCCTGGCCGAGCGCGCCGATCGCGATCCGAGCATTCTCATTCGGGGACGATGATGACGACCGTGCACGGCGCATTCGTGACATTGGGTTTAATGATGCTTGCTTCGAGATCCGAGCATTCTCATTCGGGAACGATGATGACGACTGTTCGCGCGGCATTGGTAACATCGGGTTTGCTCATGCTCGCTGCATGCGCGTCCGCGCCGCCCACGCTGGTAGCGCTGCCGGCGCCGCCGCCCGCCGCGCCGAGCGCCGCAGCGGATTCAGCCGCGGAGCCGACGATCCTGCTGCGGCACGTGAGCGTACCCGGCTATCTGGATGGCTTCCCGGTCGTGACCGGCCGCCAAGGCGAGACGTTGATCGTGGCGGCCGATGCCGAATGGGCCGAGCGGCTGTCGGATGCCGCGGGGCGCGTGCTGCGCGACGCGTTGTCGCAACGGCTCGGCCCCGGGCGCGTGTTGATCGAAGGCGACGGCCGCATCCCCGATGCCGACCTGACGATCGAGCTTCTCACGCTGGACCCGCTCGACGGCCGTCTTGCACTCGATGCGCGCTGGAGCTTCGTCGCCGCCGGAGGCGAGCGTGCCAATCACTCGGGTCGCACGCAGCTCGACGTACCGCTCGCCTCGGCGCAGCCATCCGCGGTGGCCGCAGCTACCGCGCAGGCATTGGGCGAATTCGCCAGCGCGCTCGCGCGCGAGGCGGCGACGCTACGCTCTCGCAGCAATACCCCGCCGTAGCGCCGCAGCAAAGACCGCTTCATACCCCTTGTATGTTTGCCCCAAGGGCTATGGTTGTCTTCCCTCTCCCTTCGGGAGAGGGATCGAGGGTGAGGGGAGGGGAGGAAAGCGCGTGCCTCAAAGCTCGGTGTGTCGAGCAGCATTCGCCTGCGCCACGGTATCCCATACCGCGATGAACATGGCGGCGATCAGCGGCCCGATGACGAAGCCGTTGATGCCGAACATCGCCATGCCGCCCAGAGTCGAGATGAGCACGATGTAGTCGGGCATTTTCGTATCCTTGCCCACCAGGATCGGGCGCAACACGTTATCCACCATGCCGATCACGAATACGCCGAAAGCGACCAGCACGAGCCCTTTCACGAGCGAAGCCGTGACCAGGAAGTAGATCGCGACCGGTACCCACACGAGCGCCGTGCCCACCGCGGGCAGCAGCGACAGGAACGCCATCACCACGCCCCAGAACACCGGCGCGTTGATCCCCAGGATCCAGAAGATGAGTCCGCCCAGCGCCCCCTGCACGACCGCGACCACGAGACTGCCCTTGATGGTCGCTCGCACCACGGCCGCGAACTTCGTCGCCAGGTTTTGCTGCAGCGTGTGCTCCAAGGGGACCGCGGAGCGGATGCGCTGGGCGAGCCGGTCGCCGTCGCGCAGCAGGAAGAACAGCAGATAAAGCATGATGAAGAAGGCGACGATGAATTCGAGCGTGTTGGTTCCGACCGTGAACGCCTGCGTGGCGAAGAACTGGACGCCTTTCATCAGTCCCGCCGACAAGCGTTCCTGCATCGTGGCGAAATCGGTCAGCCCCGATTCCTCCAGCCATCCGGTCGCCCACGCCGGCAGCACTCCGATGATCTGCTGCAGGTAGCGCGCGAAATTGAGCTCCCCCGACTGCACGCGCTGGTAAACGCCCAGCCCTTCCTGCACCAGCATGCCGGTAAGGATGGCCGCCGGCAGGATCACCAGCACCACGATGACGAAGGTGGTGAGCAGCGCCGCCGGCGTGCGCCGCGCCCGCCCGCCGAGCGTCAGGCGCCGGAACATCGGGCCGAACAGGATCGCCAGCATCGTCGCCCAGAATATCGCGCCATAAAACGGCCGCAGGATCCAGATGAAGGCGGCGGTGATGAGGATCACCAGAAACACGAAGGTCTTGTCTTGGGGCATGGCGGCGGCATTCCGTTCATGTTGGGCGCAGGGCGTGCGCGAGCCATAGGGCGGCCGCGAATACGAGCACCGCGCCGCCCTGGTGTGCAGCGCCGAGCACGACCGGCACGCGCAGCAGCAGCGTCGTGATTCCGAGACTCACCTGCAAGGCAGCCGCGGCCAACAGGCAGCTCGCTGCCAGTCGCGCCGCGGGCGGCACCGGGTTGCGCCGCGTGGCCCACCACATGAGCGGCACGACGATCATGAGCAGCCACGCGATCAGGCGATGATCGAACTGCACCGTCGCCATGTTGTTGAAGAAGTTCAGGTGCCACGGTTCGAGCATGAAGATCTCGGGCGGGACGAAGTGGCCGTTCATGAGCGGAAAAGTGTTGTAGGCATAGCCGGCACGGATGCCGGCTACGAGGCCGCCGCTCAGGATCATCAGGAACACCAGCGCCACCAGTGCGAGAGCGCCGCCGGAGAGCCGGGTGCGATGCGCGGCCCGTCCTGGGCTCGGCTTGAGCATGTCGAGCGCGATCCAGAACATCGCGGCAAAGATGGCGAAGGCAAGTCCCAGGTGCGCGGTGAGCCGGAAGTGGCTCACGCGCGGATCGTCCACCAGGCCGCTCATCACCATGTACCAGCCCATCGCGCCCTGCGCCGCGCCCAGCAGGAAAACGAATCCGAGCCGCCAGGCGTAATAGCGGTCGAGACGCTTGCGCAGCAGGAACCCGAGATAGGGCAGGAGAAATCCCAAACCGATCAGCCGGCCCAGCAGCCGATGAATGTATTCCCACCAGAAGATGCTCTTGAACTGCGCGAGGCTCATGCCGAGATTGACCTGCTTGTATTCCGGCGTGAGCTTGTACTTGTCGAACAGATCGAGCCACTGCGCCTCGCTCAGCGGCGGCAGGGTGCCCACGATCGGCTGCCACTCGACGATCGAAAGTCCCGATCGGGTGAGACGCGTGATGCCGCCGACCACGATCATGACGAACAGCAGCGCGCATAACGCAAACAGCCAGGTTGCGACCTGCCGGCGTGTCCGGTCGTCCATGCGCGCTCGCGCCATGCTCACCAGTACGCGAGCACGGCGCGTTCATCGATGCGGTTCGGGAATTCGCGCAGCGGCGCGTTGCCCTTGATCGATCGGCCATCGAGCACATCGAACTCCCAGCCGTGCTTCGGGCATACGAGCCGAGTTCCTTTCACCGCGTCCGCGGACAGCAGGGTGGCCTGGTGCGGACAATGTGCATCGTATATTCGTATCCCGTCCTCGGTGCGATGGACGAGCAGCGGCTTGCCATCGACCTCGATGCGGGCCGTCTCGCCGACCTCGAAATCATCCAGTGCGCAGACTCGATGCCAGCCGGTTTCACCCAGAAGCGCATCGGCCCGGAATTCGGGAAGGTCCATCGCGAGCAACACGTCGACCGCCCAGACGATCCGGGTGAGCCCGAGGGCCGGAAACGCCATCAGCAGCGCATCCAGCACTTCGATCGGTTGCGCGCCTTCCTTGAGCGCCCGACGCAGGTATTGCCGGAACCCGGCTTCGGTTTGCGCATGAACCTTGGTGATGACCGAGATGAGCGCCCGCGTCTTCGGGTCGAGATGGCGCCCCGCTTCGCGCATGAAACGGAAGTAATGGCCCATGGCCTCGGGCCGAACCTTGAGCAGGTAGTCGAGTGCGTCGCTCATTCGATCTGTTCCTGAACCGGCGCGGGAGCCTTCGATCCCTCACGCCACCCCTTGTATGTTGTCCAGGGGGTGTGCTTGTCTTCCCTCTCCCTTCGGGAGATGGATCGAGGGTGAGGGAAAATTACGCGTCGTGCTCACGACTTCCCTCAACCCCAACTCCTCTCCCGAAGGGAGTTTGAAGCGAAAGGCTGCTATTGTCGGATGCCATCGACGCTGCGTCCAATGGTGTCGCGACGCGGCACGATTACAATAGCGCGCGCACCGATCACGGATGCTGCATCGGCGTAGCTCGCCGACACACATATATCCCTTCGCCTCAATGACGGCATGGGTAGACAAAGGAATTCGCGCCCATGCGCCACGAGGAATGCCGCTGCTCGCCCCCGCGCCTGCCACGCCCGGCTGGAAGAATGTCGTCGTTCATGGCCCAAAGTGCATCGAGAAGGATATTGCTCGTATCGGCCATGTCGATCATGGCCATGGCAGATGCGAATGCGACCTGCGGCCTGGCCTACTGCATGGTGAATACCAACTGGAACCTGTACGGGCTCGTGGCCGAGCCTGGCCTGCGGCTCGATATGCGCTATGAGTTCGTGGACCAGGACCAGCCTCGCGCCGGCTCCAGGAAGGTGGGTGTCGGCGAGATTTCCAAGCATCACGACGAGGTGCGCAGCATCAATCGCAACCTCGTCTCGACGCTCGATTACACGTTCGATCGCAACTGGGGCGTGAGCGCCGTCGTTCCCGTCGTGCACCCGAGCCACCGCCACATCCATAACCACCGCGGCACGCCGATTGCCGAAAGCTGGGACTTCACGCGGTTGGGGGACATCCGTGTTCTCGGGCGGTTTCAAACTGCCGCGAGCAATCCGGCGACGGGACGGTTGAGTTTCTTCGGCATCAATTTCGGTCTGAAGCTTCCCACGGGCAAGCACGATGTTCGCAACGACGAGGGAGCCCTCGCGGAACGCTCCTTGCAGCCAGGCAGCGGCACGACCGATGCGCTGATCGGCGGTTTTTTCAGCCAGGTCATTCCCGGCTTCGACTCGTCGTGGTTCGCGCAGGTGCTTGTTCAGACCCCTCTCGATAGTCGCCAGGACTACCGCCCGGGCAAGCGCTACACCCTGGACGTGGGCTATCGGTACGAAGCATCCGAGAACGTCGGCCTCATGCTGCAGGCCAATATCCAGGTCCGACGCCGGGACCGCGGCGCGCAAGCCGAGCCCGAGGACACGGGTGGCCGCTTCGTCCACGTCAGTCCGGGCATCAGCTACTCGCTTTCGAAACGCACCCAGCTCTACGGGTTCGTGCAATTGCCCGTATATCAGCACGTGAACGGCGTGCAACTGACGGCGGATTGGGCTGCCGTCGTGGGGCTCACGACCCGCTTCTAGTGCGGTGAATCGTAAATTCGGAGTAGTTCGTCATTCCCGCGCAGGCGGGAATCCAGAGTGAGCTTCGAGACGCCTGCACCGACTCGGGCCGTTTACAATAGGATAGGCCGATCTGTCGGAGCCTAGTCCTTCGCCCGGGTGGTGGAATCGGTAGACACAAGGGACTTAAAATCCCTCGCCCTAATACGGCGTGCCGGTTCGAATCCGGCCTCGGGCACCAGTACCGAAATTCAATCGCCGTCATTTGCCGCCATATCAGACGGGCCATGAAGCCTATATCGACGAATTGCCCTATGAAACACTGCCCGGCTAGCGCCGAATGGTCAGGTGATGGCTGGATTTGACGACCCAATCTAATGGGGGGTACATTCGCGGGGTACAGACGGGTTTTAGGCCCGCAGGGAGATACCCCCATGGCACTGTCCGATGCTCGCATCAAAGCGGAGAAGGCCGGCGACAGGCAGCGCAAGCTGTTCGACGGTGACGGCCTCTTTCTTCTCGTCCATTCCAACGGCTCGAAATACTGGCGCCTGAAGTTCCGGCTGCATGGCAAAGAGCGGGTGCTTGCGCTCGGGGTCTACCCGGCCGTCAAGCTGAAGCAGGCGCGCGCGGCACGCGACGAGGCGCGCAGCCTGATCGCCGAAGGCAAAGACCCGGTCGTAACGAAGCACGAGACGAAGCGCGAGCAGATCGAGCGCGCGGCGAACTCGTTCGAGGCGGTGGCTCGTGCTTGGTGCAAGCGCAAGGTATCGGACGCCAAGCGGCGGCGGAAATGGTCTTCGGACCACGGCGACCGTGTGCTGGATTCGCTGACGCGCGACGTGTTTCCGTACATCGGCCGGCGGCCGATTGCCGAAATCACTACCCCGGAGATTCTGCGCCTGCTCGATCGGGTGATTGCCCGTGGCGCCTACGATGTAGCGGGCCGCATCAAGCAACGCTGCTCGTCGGTGTTTCGCTACGCGATCGCCACCCACAAGGCGACGTACAACCCGGCCGCGCAGATCGATCCTGAGGCGATAGAGGCGCCCGAGGTTCAGCACCGCAAGTGGATCAAGCGCGACGAGCTGCCGGCGTTCCTGGAGCGTCTGGAGGGCTACGACGGGCATCCGCTGACCATACTTGCGCTGCGCCTGGTGCTGCTCACGTTCGTGCGCTCCGGCGAGCTCCGCGGCGCCCGGTGGGATGAGTTCGATATGGACCGGGCCGAATGGCGTGTTCCTGCTGCCAGGATGAAGGGCGGCAGGCAGGGGCACATCGTCCCGCTGTCGCGCCAGGCGCTGGAGGTCCTGGCCGAGATCAAGAAGCACTCGTGGCACGATGACCTGCTGTTTCCTGCGACGACCGGCGGCGGCAAGGTCATGAGCGAGAATACGCTGCTCTATGCGCTCTATCGCATGGGCTACCACGGCCGCGCCACGGTGCACGGCTTCCGGTCGACGGCCAGCACGATCCTCAATGAGATCGGCTTCAAGCCGGACGTTATCGAGCGGCAGCTCGCGCACGTCGAAGGGAACAAAGTCCGCGCCGCGTACAACCATGCGCAATACCTGCCCGAGCGCATCCAGATGATGCAATCATGGGCCGACTATCTGGACGCAGCGGCGCGCGGGCGCAAAGTTCTCCCGATCCGCAAGGCAGCAGGGTAAGACCCGCGCCGGCAACTCTCAAAACTCGATGGCTGGAATGGCGAAGGTAAGATTGAATTGTCGCGCCTAGGCTGATCACCGAAACGCCGGCACCTTCACCGGCTTGGCGCGACTTCCTCGCTTGAAGGAAAGCACTGGAAGGCGTGCTATGAGCCTGTCGGACGAAGGGGCGAATGCGCTTCGCGAGTGTATCCGAATTCTCGCGCCATACTACGACGCGCGGATGCGGCAACGCATGGTGGAACACATCGAAGACTGCATCAAACAAGGAATCGTGCCCGCTTGGTCGTGCGACGATATCGTGCGTCTCTTTTATCCAAACGATCCTGCAGCGACTTCTAAACTTTGCAAGGCAATGGAACAGGCCCACCTTAGCGGCGAACTAGTCGGAATCCTCGATCTTCCTCCGGAGCGATTTAGCGCCTGTGGCCGTCGCTTCCTGACGATGCCCGCGTGCAGCCGTGTGTGGTGCGCGCGCTATTCGGCGGCATTGCAGAGCCAACGTATCGACGTTGGGTCAAGAAGGGCCTAATCCCGAAAGCGAAGCACGGCACGCATAGCGCCGGCGAGATCAGAGCAGCGCTTACTGTAATCGCCTGAGCGAGCGAGCCGCTGCATGACGCGACTCGAAGAAGAAACGCCGGAGCGGAGTGAATACCTGGCCGGCGCCAGGGCGACGCGACCGCAAACGCCGCCCTGGTCGAGGCGGACAGCCGCTTAGCATGTCGCCCGAACAGATCGCTGACGCACTCGGCGGTGCACGGCGCGATGGTGCCGGGTTTGTGGCGATATGCCCCTGCCATGACGATGCGCACCCGAGTCTGGCACTGCACACAGGCGACGATGGCCGGCTGCTCTGGCACTGCCGCGCCGGCTGCTCGCAGGATGCCATAAGCGATGCACTTACCGCCCGTGGGCTGATCAATGGGCGTGCGCACGAGCCGACGACACGCCAAGCGACGGTGCGCTCCCGAGCGACGGTGCGCAAGTCGCCAACGCCAACACCAGCACCAACACCGACATCCATCACGATTCGAAGACACTATTCGCCATGAATTCGGATGGCACGGGCGGATCTGTGCCAGCGCCTTGCTCGAGCCAGACGACGGATAGGTGCCCAATTTCGAACGAGGCCAGGAAGCTCGACGATTTCTCGCTGCTGGGCGGCCCGCTGCACCGGCTCGGACAGCGCCTCGGACTCGTCCGAGGCGGATCGAACACGGTTCCTTTGGGACTCGCGCTGGGCGTGTCCTGTTGGAGCATCCTGCTGCTGCTGGCAGCGATCGAGGGCATCGTCGATCAGGTTTTTTCCCTCTCGGTGATCGGCGGGCATGTTCGCTTGCTGGTCGCCATTCCGCTGTTCTTCTGGTGCGAAAGCCTGCTGGATCCGCGAATGGCCGTGTTCGTGCACACGATCGTGCGTTCGGGCGTCGTTCCGGATACGGTATTGCCGGCCTTCGACGCCGAGCTCGCACGCATCAGGCGATGGAAGGACTCGTGGCTGCCGGAGTCGGTGTGCCTGCTGGCGGCCGTTGTGATGTCCACGATTGCCCCGGTGCTGCCCCTGCTCGGATCGACTGCGACGGGCCCCGTCGCGAGCGAACCTGGCTTGACGGCTCAGTGGTACTGGCTCGTGTGCCTCACGCTCTTTCGCTTCCTTGTTCTCCGGTGGCTGTGGCGCATTTGTCTTTGGTCGTACTTTCTTTGGCGCGTGGCGAGGCTGGAATTGCACCTCGTGCCGACGCATCCCGACGGCGCCGGCGGGCTGGGATATCTGGAGGTGGTGCATTCCGAATTCGCCCTGCTGATTGTCGCACTCTCGTCGCTGCAAGCGGCCATGCTGGCGGAGAGCGTTGTCTCCGGCACGACGACGCCGACGGCGATATACCCGGCGATCGCATTCGTGCTCGTCATCGAAGCAGCGATGTTCCTGGGGCCGATGTTCGTTTTCGCCCCGCAACTCTGGCTATGCAGAGTGAAGGGCCTGGATACGTACATGCAGCTTGCAGCGCGCTACGTGAACGAATTCGAGAGGAAATGGCTGGGTGCAGCCGCGATCCGCCCAGATGAACTGTTGGGCACGGGGGATGTGCAGTCGATGGCCGACTTTGCCACCAGCGTCGGCATCGTGCGCGATATGCGTCTGATTCCGGTGAGCCAGCGGCTGCTGGTCACGTTTGTGGCATCCGCGGTCCTGCCTCTGTTGCCCCTCGTATTGTTGTTCTTTCCGACCGACGAACTGGCGCAGCGGTTACTCAAGATGCTGTTCGGCCTTTGACCTTGCCGACATCGAGACGATTCGAACGATGACCTCCAGCGATCAATCCATCACCGATCTCACGCGCGCGTCCGCAATGCGCAATGTCCCGGTCCGAATCGCCGCCGCCCTGGGACTGGGTTTGCTCGGCGTGCTCATGCTTGCAACCAGCGGTTGGGGCGTGCTCGCGATCATCAACGCCGGCCCGTCCGACGATGCGCTGCGCAATGGCCTGGCGGTGGCATTCGCGCGGTGGCATCGCTGGGCGCGCTGATCGCACTGGGCTGCCGCCGCTGGCGCTGGCGGGCCCTCGTGGCTTACGTCGCATTATTCGCAGGGCTGCTGCTGTGGTGGAGCGCCCTGGAGCCATCCAACGACCGCGACTGGCAAGCCGACGTGGCGGTGTTGCCGCATGCCACGGTCGGGGGCGATTTCGTCACGCTGCACAACATTCGCAATTTCGCCTACCGCAGCGAGACCGATTACACCCCCGCCCACTACGGCAAGCGCTTCGATCTGAGCAAGCTGGAAGGGGTCGATCTGGTGGCCGTCTACTGGATGGGGACGGCTATCGCACACATCTTCGTCAGCTTCGCCTTTGCCGGCGGCGACCAGCTCGCTGTTTCCATCGAGACGCGCAAGGAACGGGGAGAAAGTTATTCCACGCTCAAGGGATTCTTCCGTCAGTACCAGCTCTACTACGTGGTGGCCGACGAGCGTGACGTGGTTCGCCTGCGCACCAACTATCGCCGCGATCCGCCGGAGGACGTCTACATCTTTCGCATGCGAGGCCCGATCGAGAACGGCCGGCGACTATTCATGGAGTACGTAAAGAAGATCAACGCCCTCAAAGCGCAGCCCGAGTTCTACAACACGCTCACCACCAACTGCACGACCAACATCTGGTTTCATACCCTGGTCAATGCCGGACATCCACGGTTCAGCTGGAAGATCCTGGCAAGCGGCTATGTACCGGAGTACCTGTACGACACGGGCCGGCTCGATACCGGCGTGGCGTTTCCGGAGCTCAAGCAGCGCGCTCATGTCAATTCCCGGGCGCAAGCCGCAGATAGCGCCGCGGACTTCTCCCTGCGCATCCGCGCGCATCCGGTAACGCCGACTGCCAGCGGCGCGGGCGGAATCATCGAGAAACCGGGGCGCTGAACGCATGATCGCTCGCCCGAATTCGAATAACACGACATCGCTTCAGAAGGCAGGCGAAGAATGTTGAGCCAACTGCGTTGCAAACCATTTACAGCAGCCGCCTTCTTGGCCGTCGCCGCCATGCTGCCCAGCGTGGCGCTGCCTGCAACGCCGGACACGGGTTCCGCCGCCGGTGGCACGACGCGACCGAAGATTTGCCTGGTGTTATCCGGAGGAGGCGCGCGTGGCGCGGCGCACGTCGGCGTGCTAAAGGTATTGGAGGAATACCGTGTACCGATCGACTGCATAGCCGGAACCAGCATGGGCTCTCTGGTAGGTGCAGCCTACGCGACCGGCATGAGTGTCGCGGAAATGGAGAAGATCAACGCCAGTATCTCGACCGAGCTGCTGTTCAAGGAACGCCCGCCGCGGCAGGAGCGATCCATTCGGCAGAAACAGGAGGACATCAAGAATTTCGTAGGTCCCGAGATCGGGATCGGCAGCGGCGGTTTGACGCTCGCCAAGGGCCTGGTCACCGGCGTGCAGCTCGAGACGGTATTGCGTCGGCTGTCGAAGGTAAAGGGATTCCACCGCTTCGATGATCTTCCGATCCCGTTTCGTGCCGTTGCGACGGACCTGGTGACCGGCAAAGCGGTCGTCTTCAGCGAGGGCGAGCTCGCGAATGTCATGCGCGCCAGCATGTCCGTTCCCGGAGCGGTGGCGCCCGCGGAGTTCGGCGGCATGATGCTGGTCGATGGCATGCTCACCAGCAACCTGCCGGTGGAGACGGCGCGGGCAATGGGTGCCGACATCGTCATCGCCGTGAATGTCGGCACACCCCTTCTGAAGCGCGAGCAGCTGAACGGGATTCTCGGTGTGAGCAGCCAGATGTTCAGTATTCTCACGGAACAGAATGTCCAGGTTTCCCTGGCTTCGCTGAAGAGCACCGACATCCTCATTTCCCCGGACCTGGGAGATTTCACGACAGGCGACTTCGACAACCTGCCAAAAATCGAGCCCCTCGGCGAAGCGGCTGCGCGCAAGGTGGCCGATCAGCTCGCGCGGCTCTCGCTCCCGGCAGCCGAATACGCTGCGCTACGCCAACGCCAAACGGTGGAGGTAGTGCCCGACCTGCAACCCGTCGACGAAATCCGTTTTGCGCCCATGCGCAGCGTCAATCCGCGCACCGCGCAGGCAGGCATGGAAACTCGGTCCGGACGGCCAATCGACCAGCAAGTCCTCGACCGCGACATGCGCCGCATCTACGGAACGGGAGACTTCGAACACGTGAGCTACCGCTTCCTGGAGGAACCGAGCAAGCGAGTACTGGTGGTCGATGCGATCGAGAAATCCTGGGGCTTGGACACGCTGCGGTTCGGGATCGGCCTTTCCAGCGATTTCAAGGGCGATGCGTACTTCAATCTGATCGGCAGCTATCGGAAACGCTGGCTCAACACGTTGGGCGCGGAATGGCGAACCGACCTACAGATCGGCCGCACCAGCAGCGTGGGGAGCGAGTTCTACCAGCCGCTGACTCCGGAGGGCCAGTTCTTCGTCGCACCGCGTGTGAGTTACGAGCGCCGCTCGGCCGACCTCTATCAGGGCGATCGCCGCATTGCGACCTACGATACGACATCCGCCCTTGCGGCCGTGGACCTTGGAAGCGTGATGGGCCAATATGGCGAGCTGCGCTTGGGAATCGAGGGCGGCACGCTCGAGCCGAAGCTCGACACCGGACCCGAAACCCTGTCCCCCGGGGCGTCGAACGTTACTCGAGGAGCGTACACGCTTCGTCTGCTTTTCGATCGAGCCGACAGCGTGCATTTCCCGCGCAACGGGTGGCGCAGCGGGATGAGGCTGTACAAGTCGACAAGCCAGCTGGGCGCCGACGATGACTACGCCAAGTGGGACGCCGAAGCGACCGGCGCGTATTCGTTCGGTAGTCACACGTTCAATGTCGCTCTGAAATTCGGCGGCAAGATCGGGTCGAATTCGCTGCCGCGCTTCGATTTGTTTCAATGGGGTGGCTTCTTGCAGCAATCGGGATACGCGACCGGTCAACTGGTTGGCGAGAACATGAAATTCGGCCGATTGATGTATTACCACCGAATCCTCCGAGGGACTCTGCTGGAGGGCGCGTACGGCGGCGCTTCCATCGAATTCGGCAAAGTCGGCAATCCGCTGGAGCAATGTGGTAGACGCACGCCCCGAGGCGAGTATGATTCTTCGGTGAGGTGTACGTCGCATGAGTATCGATGACCCGGTCGGTTACGAGCTGCGGGCGGACGGTCGGCCGATAGGCATATTCCGCTCGCTCGATCAGGCGCAGCGCATCGCGGCCGATCATATCGACGCGGGTCGCGATGTCGAGATCAGATCTTTGTCGGCCTCCGTGCCGGGCATGAGCTGGCGCTACGATCATGCGCGCGCAGCATGGGACGAAGGCCGACCGCGCAGCGAGCTGCAAAAGGCGGCGCACACCGGTACTGCGTCCATCCTTGCGGACTGCGACTCGGCACATGCGTTCCTGGATATTGCGCAGGCCGCCGCCGATCAAGGCAGCTTCGATCGTAACCTCGCGCTGGCGCAACGCGCGCTGGCTGCGGTGGATTACTTCCTGGGGCAGTTGAATGTCGACGCGCCGCTGCGCGACGAGGTTGTCGCCGCTCGCGACAAGCTCAGAACGCGGATCGAAGGGATGAGGCGCGCATGATCTCGCCAGGGCTTCGAGCGTACCACCTGGCACTCGGCGCAGCATTGCCGACAGCTTGCCGGTCAGCTCCTTGACCGACTTCGCCGGCACGGACGAATGGGCGCTTCACCCCGCCACCCGGCGCATCGGCTCTTCCCGTAAGATGCGCTCGATATCCTCGATGCGGGCGGGTTTCGTGAGGTGATGGTCGAAGCCCGCCTCGCGCGCACGTTCCCGATCGTCCATCGCCCCCCAGCCCGTAACCGCCACCAGCACCATCGTTCGACCCCACGGTGCTTGCCGGATACGCCGGGCCACCTCGTAGCCGGTGAGACCGGGCATGCCGATATCCAGCAGCGCGGTATCGGGCTGATAGTTGTGCGCGATCGCCATCGCTTCGACACCATCGAGTGCGACCTGCACGTCGTTGCCCTGCAAGCGCAGCATCGTGGCCAGCGATTCGGCAGCGTCTCGGTTGTCGTCGGCGATCAGAATCCGGCGCGGCACGCTCTCGGGAGGCGCGATCTGCGTTCCCGCAACCAGCTCCAGCCCCTGAACATCGGCAAGAGGCAGGCGGACCGTAAACTGGCTGCCCCGTCCCAGGCCGGCACTGGCGACGCTGGCGGCGCCGCCGTGCAACTCGGTGAGCGCCTTTACCAGAAACAGTCCGATTCCGAGGCCGCCTTCCGAGCGGTCGCGCGCCGGATCGGATTGGGCGAAGATCGAAAAAATCTTCGGCAAGTCTTCTGCGGCGATGCCAATGCCTTGGTCCGCGACCGTCACTTCAGCATGCGTGTCCTTGCGCGCGGCGGTGAGGGCAATCATTCCGCCGCGGTTCGTGTATTTGGCGGCATTGTTGAGCAGGTTGGCGAAGACCTGGGCGAGGCGGACGGCATCGCCGTCGATATAAAGAGGCTCCTGTGGGATGGCGACGGAGAGCTTATGCCCGGCGCGATCGATCGCCGGCCGCGTGGCCTCGACCGCCGCTTCGATCACCGATGCCAGGGTGAGGCGTTGCTTGCGCAACTGCACCTTGTCGTTGGTGATTCGAGCGACATCGAGCAGATCGTCGAGCAGCCGGGTCATATGGCGCACCTGTCGGTCGATCACCTCGTGCGCCCGTTCTTGCGCGGCGTCGCCGCCGCCGTAGCGCCGCAGCAGCTGGAAGCACGTGACGATCGGCGCGAGCGGATTGCGCAACTCGTGTGCGAGCGTCGCCAGAAAGCGGTCCTTGCGGCTATCCGCCTCGCGCAGCGCCGACTCCGCGTGCCGGCGTTCCCGGATCTCATCGCCCAGCGCCGCCAGCATGTAATTGAATGCCTCGGCGAGCACGCCGGTTTCCGTTCCCGGCTGCGGCGCGACGCGAACACTGTAGTCGCGGCGCTCGACCACCTGCTTGGCCGCGTCTGCCACGACCAGGATGGGGCCTGTCACCGATTGTTGCAGCCGATGCGCGAGGAACAGGGCGATACCCAGTACACCCGCCATGACTGCGGCGAGAATGGCGAGATAGCGCAGCGCCCGGTCATAAAGAAGCGAGTTCATATGGAGGTAGACCGTGTTGACGGCCCCGTCGTCCTCGTGAACGGTATGAAAGCCGCGCAGCCGGTCGCGTTCGAAATCAACCCCGCTGGCGTTCGCCATGGGAGGCGGCTTGGATGCACCTTTGCGCGCATAGGAAGCAAACAGACGCCCGTCGGCACGGTAGATGGCCGCAGCCTGCAAGTTCGGATTCTGCTCGAACAGGCGCAACGCCCGGTTGGCCTCCTTCACGTCATTGAACGCGACGGCCGCTGCCGAGGCGCGCGCGAGCATGTCGGCCTGCACTTGAAAGTCCGCCAGCTCCGCGTTACGGAACGCGCCGATATCCAAGGCGATCAAGGCGATCGCGTTGATGAGTAGCGCCGTTGCCGTCGTCAGCAACACCACCCGGGTCACGCTGCGCCGGATCGAGGCAGGCTTTGGCATGCGGGTGTTCTTGAGAAGCTCCGGAGCGTCCGGCGTCGTCTGCTAGACTACCATTTCGCGCACCCGACCTCGGGCTTTCGAGCGACCGGACGATAAATCGAACGATGAGGAAGATGACGGTGAGGTCCACGTGAAGCGAAATCTGGAGCTCTCCCTGGTCGCGCAAAACGCCTTCGATCCGTACCACCGGGAATGGGGCGATCGGACCAGCGCCGAAATTGCCCGATCCATTTTTGTGACACTCCTGTGGCGGCATTAAATGCGGATACGATTTGCTTACCGATTTGCCTACCGATTTGCCTACCTTGTGTTGCTCCTTGGGTTTATCGCCGTCGGTGGCGGCGCGCGCGCGCAAGCGCCGCTACGCGCTTCAGCCGCCGAGGTGAAGGCGGCCTTCCTCTACAACTTCGCGAACTTCGTGACGTGGCCGGAAAGTACCGGCGCTCACAAGGAAGTCGTCATCGGCGTGCTCAGCAACGAAGATGTGGAGATGCACTTGCGCCGCAGTTCGCCTGGGCAAACCGCACCCGGTCGCCCCGTCAGCGTCCGGCGCGTGGAAAGCGCAAACGATTTGAGCGGCGTGCACATCCTTTTCATTGGCGCAGCCGAAACCGATCGTCTCGGGCGCATTCTCGGGCTCGTGGGGCACCGGCCTGTTTTGACCGTCACCGAGGTTGCCGATGGATTGGAGCGTGGCAGCATCATCAACCTGGTGACCACGAACCGGGTCCAGATCGAAATCTCTTTGGCGGCCGCCGCAAATGCCGGGCTGCAGCTCAACTCGCGCCTCCTTGGCGTAGCGACGCGGATCAAGAAAGGCGAAAAAGGCGGCGCTTTGATGTACGCGTACCGGTACACGCCGCTTCCGGGTCGGCGTGAGGGTTTCATTACCACAGCGCGCCGTTTGCACTAGCGGCGCAGCGCGCAGGCACGCCGCCGGAGCAGGACGCAAGGGACGTTGCGGACCCTGACTCGCGCCGGGAGATGCGAGTGTCCCGCCGGCAGCGTACACAGTGCTCCGAGCAATTGCCAGACCCGGGAATAACCCAATGAGGATTTCCCGGGTTTCCTGGGCAAACTGGGCGCAGTAGGGTTTGATTCAGTGCGCCTGTCATCCGCAACTCGAGGCCCGATCATGCGTACCGAATCGTTCAGTAAACCGGAATCGACCGGGTGCAAGACCCCGCGCTCCGGGATAGGCAGCGCGGATTTCCTCCTGCTCGAAGCGCGAACGGCCGAGGCATATCTCGACATGGCTCAACGCTCGTTCGACGACGAGGTCCAGCGGCGCAGCGTTTCGCGCGCCCGGCGCGCATTGACCGCCATGACCTACTTCCTGGCGGAGTCGGCCGGCGGCGACGAAGACGCTCAGCTCATCCGCCGGGTACGCGACGACTTGCGCGCGCGTCTGAACAAGATGACGCGATGAAAGGCGTGGCGCAGACAACCTTGCATCGGCCTCGGTGAAGGTGCGCCTGAAGCTGGTGCACGATCGTGGCAATGTCCTTCGCGCGCCGCAACGCTCCGGTGCAGGCGGCCCACGGGCTGGTTAGCCCTCCGGCATGACGACGGTAAACGCCGACGGCATGTCGACCGCAATGTCGAGGTTGCGCTCAGCGGCCGCGCGCAGGCACCGACACCGTCCGGTTCGAGACCGGGCCCAGTCGAACCATCACCTCCGCAGGCCGGCATTCGAGCGCCGACAACTCGAAGCGCCGGCTGACCTGGTAATCCTTCTGCGCAGTGTCCTTGCCCTGGTGATCGATCAGGCGCGCCACCACGGAATGACCGCCGCCGGTCGGCTCGCACTTGTCCCAGGTGAGCGCGAAATCGTGATTCGGGTTGGTGCCCTGGTAGGCGATCGCGATGACCAGCGCATCGGACGACGCATCGTATTCGGCGCCCAGTATCGTCTGGCCCAGCGCGGGCGTCGGGACGAGAAGCCAACATAGCAGGGCGCAACCGAGCGTCCTGGCAATGCGGCGGTAGCATTTTTGCCGGCACGTTGGCAACGCGCATTCGACAACGGTGCTTCGGTCGACGGTCATTGCATCTGCCTCCATGAAAACCCGGTGCGGCTTGCCGCCCTCAACCGGTGTCTTCCCGTATCGGCTCGCCGCGGCTGCGAGCGAGCACCGCATTGATCTCGGCGCCGAACAGTAGCACCGCGGCCGAAAGAAAGAAATACAGCAGCAGCACGATCACCGCACCCATGCTGCCGTAGGTCTTGTTGTAGCTGGCGAAGGTCTGCACGTAGAGGGCGAACGCGAACGAGGCCGCGACCCAGGCCGCCACCGCCGATACCGCGCCCGCGGTGACGAGTCGAAAGGGCTGTTTCAGGTTCGGCCCGGCGTAGTACACCATCGATACCACCAGGATGAGCAGGAACACGATCAGCGGCCAGCGTATCCAGCCCCATAGCAGAATGAAGTAGGCATCGAGCCGCACATAACGCGCGGCCCAGGCGAGGAGCTCGGGGCCGGTGATCATCATTCCCGCGGCGATCACCAGCATGAGCGCGAGCGCCAGGGTGTAGAGCAGCGAGACGAGGATGCGCTTCCATGCCGCGCGCCGCTCCCGCACCTCGAACACCACGTTGAGCGCATTCATCGTTCCGAGCACCCCCGCGGACGCCGACCAGATCGCGAGTGCGACGGCAACCGACATCAGCCCGCCGCGCGGCGTTTCGACCTCGGTCACAACCGTATTCACCAGCTCCATCGCCTGATCCGGCAGCATGTACCCCGCCTGTTCGCGCAGCCAGTCGAACATCTCGGGCACGCCCAAAAAACCGAGCAGCGTGACGAGAAACACGAGGAAGGGAAAGAGCGAAAACAGCAGGCGGTACGCGAGCGCCGCGGCGTAGGTCGACATGTCGTGGCGACTGAAATCCGCCACGGCCTTCCTGCCGATGCCGAATGCGTTCCGGACGGGGGCTTTCGCAGAGCTAAGGCGCAGGCTCGACATGGGTCAGGCTCCGCGATGCAAGGGGCGCGGCACGCACGCCACGCCGCGACGGCAAGCGCGTCCGCTATATTTTCTCGACAACGCAACCGGTTCAGCGGTTCCGACCGGCGGCATTCGCCTCGATGGCGAACGGCTTGCCGTTAGAAGCACTGCGCAAAGAACCGACCTCGATCTCGCTTTCCAGCGGCAGACCTCACTTGCGTCATTGAGGAAGATGCAAAGAGCTTAGCGCAAACTGCGCCCGGCGCAACGTGCTTAAAGCGCGCGCGGACTCGCCTCCGGATGGTGTAAAGTTCGAGCGCGCTGTCCAGCAAGTGGGCTAATGAGGCTCGCGGCCGATCCCGACGCGGCGGACGGCGTGGGCCGCGTGTGCGGCAAACAACGTTGAGTACAAAGAGGAGGAGGTAACATGGCAGTGAAGTTCGTTCGATTCGCGGCGCAGGTATCGGTCACGCTGGCCGCGTCCGCCCTGGGCTTTGGCGCGGCCGCGGCACAGAATTTCCCGACCAGGCCGATCCAGTTCATCGTTCCCTACGGGCCGGGCAGCGGCAACGATCTCATTGCACGCGTGATCGCGCAGAAGATCGGCGACAGCATGGGAAATCCGCTGGTGGTCGAGAACCGCAGCGGGGCGGCCGGCGCGATCGGCACCGAGCTCGCCGCCAGGGCCACGCCCGACGGCCATACCATTCTCATCGCCAGCACCAGCCAGACCATCAATCCTTACGTGACCAAGGTCAATTACAATCTACAGAGGGACTTCGCCGCCATCATTCGGCCGGCGACGCTGCCTTATGTACTCGCGGTTCCGGTCACTTCGTCAGCGAAGTCGATCAAGGAGCTGGTCGCGCTGTGCAAGGCGAATCCGGGCAAGTTCAGCTACGCCGGCACCTTCGGCTCGGCATCGCATTTCATGGGCGAGATGCTCAAGTCGGCGGGCAAGATCGACATCTCGCTCGTCTCCTACAAGAGCACCAGCGACGCGGTCCCCGACGTGATCTCCAATCGGGTCGGAATCTGGTTCACCACCACCGCGACCGGCATTCCGCTCGCCAAGAGCGGAAAGATCCGCATCATCGGCGTCTCCGGAAAGGAGCGTCTGCCGATTATTGCGGATACGCCCACCATGGTCGAGGCCGGCTTTCCGACGCTCGATGTCCCCGTCAACTTCTACGTCCTGACCGCCGCGGCCTCGCCCAAGACGGCGGTGGAGAAATTGAACCAGGCGTTCGTCAAGGCGCTGTCGAGCAAGGAAGTGAAGGACAAGCTCGCCGCGCAGGGCGTGGAGGCGAGCGTCACCACCCCGGAAGAGGCCAGCAAGATCCTGCGCAACGAGATCGCGAGCTGGGGGCGGGTGGTCAAGGAATCCGGCGTCAAGATGCAGTAACGTTTCGGCCGACACGCTCGGAACGCTCGCGAGCGCCGGCAACGGGGCATCGGCAAAGGCCTACGCGCACAGGTACGCTCAAACGCCGCCGGCCCCGCTATCATAGGGGCAGTACGCGCGGGACTCGGCGAAACACCCCATCGGCATTCGGCCGGCCTGCCGCGACTTCTTCAACAGCGGAGCTTCGAGCTTGCCGGAAGCTCGTCTCGCCGCAACTCCATTTGCGCGCTAGTATGGCGCCCTATGGCGATTCGAGTGGAAAGCCACGCGGGTTATCGCGGCGAGCAGGAGCCGCGCGCCTTCTGGCTCGGCGAGCGGCGACTCGAAGTGCTGGAGATCGTCGACCGCTGGATCGGGCCCGAGCAGCGCTGGTTCAAGGCGCGCGCGGACGACGGGGATCTCTACATCCTGCGCTACGACGAAATGCCCGACGCCTGGGAGCTCGCGGCATTCACCCGCTCGGATAGAACGTGATCGCGCCGCTGCCGCTCACTTCAGCGGCACGGGAACGCCCGCCGGCAGCGGCGTGCGATCGACGTTGAGGCACATCGACACCAAGCCGTAGAAGCCGTTCACCGCGATCAGGTCGAACACGCCGCGCTCGCCGAAGCGCTCCAGCGCGCGCTTGTAGGTCGCATCGCTCACGCCGTGGGTCTCGTGCAGCTCGTGCGAGAAATCGTAGATCGTCGCCTCGTCCGCATCCATGCTGACCGGCCTGCGGCTTTCGGCGATGTCCTGGGTGATCGCGGAATCGAGCCCGGCTTCGAGTGCCAGGCGGCAGTGCGCGTGCCATTCGTACTGGGAGGTCCAGTAGCGCGCCGTGATGATGATCGCCAGCTCGTTGAGCTTCGGCGGCAGCGAGCTGCGGAAGCGGATCTCCTCGCCCAGGCGCTGCACGCAATCGCCGATGCCGGGACTGCGCAGCCAGACGTTGAACGGTCCCCCGAGCGGGCCGGCGCTGGCCGCCCCCGAACCTGTAATCTTGGCGCGCGGGCCGGAGCGGATCGCGTCGTACAGCGTGCGCTGCTCGGGCGTGAGATTGTCGACCGGAATCAGCTTGAAGCGGCGGGCGTCGGCGGTGCTGTTGGTGTTGTTGGAAGCGCTCATCGTCCCATCCTTGCGTGGCAAAGCGCTAAGTTAGCATCGGGGCGACAAGGGCGCTTCGCGCAGATAGAAATTCGGGGCGTCGCGGCCACGGACTTAATGTCGCAAAAGCTGCATCGCGACAAAATAAACTTGATTTCGCGACAAATTACGCCTCATACTGTCGCGAAATGACCAATCGCGACAAATAAATGCCTAAGCGCGTTACGGCCCAGGAGCTTGACAGGTTCGTCGCGCTTCTCGCTCGCCACAAGTCGGGCCTCGGTATACACGATCTCGAACAGGCCGCAAAGGGAGCTGGTCTCGACCTGGACCGGAGGACTCTCCAACGACGCGTCGCGCGACTCATCCAAGCAAGGCGGGTCTTCAAGGCCGGCAAGGGCAGGGCCAGCCGTTATTTGCTCGCCCCGATCACCGCCGCGGCTCACCTCACCGAGGCGCCCGACGTGCTCGTAGCCGCCGCCGAAGTTTACGTTCCGCTCTCGCGCGAGAGCCAAGAGCTCAAGGCACTTGTACGCCGGCCGATCGCTGAACGTAAACCCGTCGGCTACAACCGCGCGTTCCTCGAACGTTACGAACCCAACAGCTCTGCGTATGTACCGGACTCGGTGCGCAGCCTTCTGCACAGACTCGGCCGTTCGCCCGCAATGCAACGATCAGCGGGCACCTACGCCCGTGATGTTCTTGGCCGGCTGATGATCGACCTTTCCTGGGCATCTAGCCGGCTCGAAGGCAATACCTACAGTCGTCTGGAAACTCAGAACCTCATCGAGTTCGGACACGCCGCGGACGGTAAGGATCAGCGCGAGGCGCAGATGATCCTCAACCACAAGGCCGCCATCGAGATGCTCGTCGATCACGCCGAGGAAATCAGCTTCGACGCGTTTACCTTTTTCAACCTGCATGCGTTGCTCTCGGAAAACCTCCTTATGGATCCAGGCGCATCGGGACGTCTACGCACTGCGACTATCGAGATCAGCGGCAGCGTCTTTCTTCCACTGGCCGTTCCTCAACAGATCGAGGAATACTTTCGCCTCATTCTCGACAAGGCGAATGTCATACGCGATCCTTTCGAGCAGGCGTTCTTCTTGATGGTGCAGATCCCGTACCTGCAGCCGTTCCTTGACGTCAACAAGCGCGTCTCCAGACTGGGCGCCAACATCCCGCTCATCAAGCACAACCTGTCGCCACTGTCCTTCGTGGACGTGCCCGAGCCGGCATACGTGGACGGGATATTGGGCGTCTACGAGCTCAACCGCGTCGAATTGCTGCGCGATGCCTTCGTCTGGGCATACGAGCGCTCTTGCCAACGCTACGTCGCGATCAAGGAATCACTTCCCGAACCGGATCCGGTACGCCTGCGCAACCGCGAAGCACTCATCCATGTCGTTGGCAACATCGTCCGCGGCGGGAAGCCGATCGACACTCGACTAGTCCGCGAGCTGGCGGCGCCACTCGTCAAGCTCGGGGACTTGGCCGAATTCGTAGCGATGGCTTTCAACGATCTCCATCATCTGCACGAAGGCAACATTGCCCGCTATCGACTGCGACTACCCGAATTTCGGGCTTGGAAAAGAAGGTGACGATCTCCGGCCCGCACCATCAATCGTCGCGCGTGACGGTATGCACCCGCTCGGCTCAAACACGACGCAGGCCACCGCATCAGAACCCAGCCGGCATAACCCGGGCTGGCCGGCTACGCGCATTGGACAAGCGGCGCGATGCGGCATATCGTGGCCGCTCCGAGGTTGCCCGATGGAGGTCGCGATGCGGTTCGAAGCGGAGCAGTTCGTTGCCGACTGCCGGTCGGCGTTGCGTGGCGCTGATTCCTCCCGGCATATCCGCGAGCTCGTGACTCGCACCGTTTCGGAACCTGCAGCCGTTCTCGAAGGGTTGGGCGCGCCGATCCGCGGGGCCATCCAGCCCCTGCACCGCTCGGACGATCTGACGATCCTCAACGTAGTATGGGCGCCGATGATGACCATCATGCCGCACGACCACCGCATGTGGGCCGTGATCGGGATCTACACCGGGCGCGAGGACAACATCTTCTGGCGCCGCGTGCCGGAAGGGACAAACGGGCGAGTGGAGGCGGCTTCCGCGCGGGCACTGTGCGAGAAGGACGTGGCGCTCCTCGGCGCCGAGACCATCCACTCGGTCACCAACCCGATCGAACGGCTTTCCGGCGCGCTGCATGTGTATGGTGGCGATTTCTTCGCCGCCGAACGCAGCGAATGGAACCCGGAGTCGCTGCTGGAACAGCGCTACGATGTGGAACGCGCCGTGCGACTGTTCGAGGAAGCGAACCGGCGCTCGTCGTAGCGACGCAGGCGCGAGCCGCCCAGTTCGCCGCAGGAACCGCGCTTTCCAGACCCCATTCGCGCATCGAGCGATACACGGACCCGAGGACTGATGCCCGAAAAAAAGGACCGATTGGAGGAGATCGTGCGCGAAGCAAGGCGCAATGCCGAGCAGCGCGCCGCCGGCTACCGCGAGCAGGCGTTGAAAATGTATCCCTGGGTGTGCGGCGTGTGCGGGCGCACGTTCACGCACAGCAACCTGCAATTGCTCGAAGTCCATCACAAGAACGGGAATCACGACGATAACCCGCCCGACGGCAGCAACTGGGAGCTGCTCTGCACGTATTGCCACGAGCATGAGCATTCGAAGTTGAAGGATTCCGCCGGACGCGAGCCGCTTGGTGGCCAGGCCGCCACGCCCGCAACCCACAATCCCTTCGCGGACCTGAAGGCAAGATTGGACGCGAAGAAATCGAATCCATCCTGAGCCGCCGATCGGACAAGCTATCGCGGGGCTGCCGCGGGTCGGATCATCCGCACCTCGGTGAACGTTATGTAGAGAGCTCATTCGCGGCGATTCCAAGAGATGGTCCCATGCCTGTGTGGCGATTTGTGCGCCTCGGTGGAATGGCCTAGCATTCGGCGGGAAAGCTCGACGCACGAGCTCCAATCCAAGCACACAGGAATTTCTATGAACGACCTGGACCGAGCGCACCTGGCGAACGCCGTACTCGACGATGAACAAAGCCTGGTACGAGACTGGCTCGAATCGTTCGAGTCCGCTCTGCATGCAAGCAATGCCGATGCCATTGCGGCGCTGTTCGCGCCCGACAGCCACTGGCGCGACCTGCTCGCTTTCACCTGGAACCTGACCCCGCATCGCGGTGCCGCGCGCATTGCGGCCGAATTGAGCCGGCTGCAGGTGAGGACCAAGGCGCGGGCATTCGCCGTCGCACCCGGGCGCACGCCGCCGCGGCGCATTCGCCGCCTCGGAGTCGAGGTGATCGAGGCACTGTTCACGTTCGAAACCGAGCTCGGGCGCGGCAACGGCGTGGTGAGGTTTCTTGCCGATCAGCCTTCGAAGGCCTGGGTATTCCTGACCACGCTGGATGAATTGAGAGGATTCGAGGAGACGAGCGGCGAACGCCGCCCGACCGGCCAGGCCTATTCGCGCAACTTCGGCGGCGACAATTGGCTCGACCAGCGCGTCAAGAGCCAGGCGTATGCGGATCGGGAGCCGACGGTGCTCGTGGTCGGCGCGGGCCAGGCAGGTCTCGCGCTCGGCGCGCGCTTGCGCCAGCTCGGCATCGACGCGCTGATCGTCGACAAGCATGAGCGCATCGGCGACAACTGGCGCAAGCGCTATCACTCGCTCGCGCTGCACAACCAGATCCAGGTGAACCACCTGCCGTACCTGCCGTTCCCGCCGACCTGGCCGAAATACATCCCGAAAGACATGCTCGCCAACTGGTTCGAGCACTATGCCTGGGCACTGGAGCTCGACGTGTGGACCGGCGCCGAGTTCACCGGCGGCGCCTACGATGAAGACGCGGGCCATTGGCGAGCGGTAGTGCGCAACGCCGATGGCTCGGAGCGCATTTTGCATCCGCGGCACCTGGTCTTCGCCAACGGCGTCAGCGGCATTGCGCGCGTGCCATCGCTGCCTCGCATCGAAGATTTCACGGGCGACATCGTGCACTCGCACGAATTCACCGATGGCTCGGCCTGGCGTGGCAAGAAGGCATTGGTGCTGGGCACCGGCAACAGCGGCCACGACGTGGCGCAGGACCTGCATAGCCACGGCGTCGATACGACCATCATCCAGCGCGGCTCCACCACCGTGGTGAGCGTCGACCCGAGCGCGAAGCTCAACTATGCGCTCTACGACGAAGGTCCGCTGGACGATTGCGATCTGATCGCAACGGCTGCCACCTATCCGCTGATCGTGCGCGGCTACCAGCTGGCGGTCGAGCGCATGGTCGAGTACGACAAGGACTTGATCGCGGGGCTGGTCGCGCGCGGCTTCAAATGGGACATCGGCGAAGACGGCACCGGCCACCAGATGAAGTATCGACGCCGCGGCGGCGGCTACTACCTCGACGTCGGCTGCTCGCAGCTCATCGTCGACGGCGAAGTCGGCCTGCTGCAGTTCGATCGCATCGATCGCTTCGTACCCGAAGGGGTGCGGCTGAAAGATGGCACCGTGCTGCCCGCGCAGCTGCTCGTGCTCGCCACCGGCTACTACACGCAGCAGGAGCTGGTGCGGCGCCTGCTCGGCGCTGCGATCTCGGAGCGGGTGGGACCGATCTGGGGTTTCGGCGACGACGGCGAGATGGCGAACATGTGGAAGCGTACGCCGCAGGAAGGCCTCTGGTTCATGGCCGGCAGCCTCGCGCAGTGTCGCATCTACTCCAGGTACCTGGCGCTGCAGATCAAGGCGATCGAAGGGGGTTTGCTGGCTGCGCGCTGACGAGCTTCCGGTCGCTGCTCCACAACTCGGTCCCTCTCTCTCACCCCAGCCCCTCTCCCGAAGGGAGAGGGGAGTATCGCGGAATTCTGCCTATGACGTTCGACCAGGGCGCGGTATTCGCCATCGTCGCGATCATGATGGCGCTATTCGTATGGGATCGCCTGCGCTACGACCTGGTTGCGATGCTGGCGTTGTTCGCAGCCGTGATGGTCGGCATCGTGCCGGCCGAAGGCGCGTTCGCCGGCTTCAGCGACGACATCGTGATCATCGTGGCCGCCGCCCTGGTCGTGAGCGCCGCGGTGGCCAAATCGGGCATCGCCGAGGTCGCGTTGCGGCCACTCGGTCCACATCTCACGTCGCTGCGTGCGCAGGTGTTCGTCCTGGTCCTCGCCGTGACGCTGCTCTCGACCTTCATCAAGAACGTCGGTGCGCTCGCGATACTCATTCCGGTGGCGTTCCAGATGGCGAAGCGCTCGGGCACCTCGCCCTCGCAGCTGCTCATGCCGCTCGCATCCGGCTCGCTCCTGGGCGGTCTCATAACATTGATCGGCACCTCGCCGAACCTGATCGTGGCACGCGTGCGCGAAGAGCTCGGCGGCGAGCCGTTCCGCATGTTCGACTACGCCCCAGTGGGTCTCGCTTTGTCCGCGCTCGGTCTCGTCTGGATCACGCTCACCTGCACCTGGCTGCCGAAGCGGCGCGGCGCGGGGGCGCTCAATACCGCGATCGACATCGAGGACTACGTGGTGGAGGCGAGGGTGCCGGCCTCGTCCCCGATCGTGGGGCAGGGGCCGCGAGAGGTGGAGGCTTTGGCCGAGGGCGAAGCCAAGGTGACCTCGGTGGTGCGCGACGATACGCGCCAGCTGAAGCCCCATGCCAACGTCAGGATCCAGGAGGGCGACGTTCTGCTCATCAAGGGCGACCCGGAAGACCTCGAGCGCGCCATTGCGCGCGGGGGCCTCAACCTGCCCGGGCAGGATGCCAAGTCGGATCGCAAGGAAGACAAGGACCCCCAGGATTCCAAGGAGAAGGACGACAAGGGCGAGGATGACGAGAACGACAAGGACGAAAAGCACGACGAGGACAACGTCGGTGTAATCGAGGGCGTGATCACGACCGACTCGGCGCTCGTGTACAGCACGCCGGCGGAAGTGAATCTGCGTAGCCGTTTCGGCCTGAATCTCATCGCCATCAGCCGCAGCGGCGAGAATCTGACCGAGCGGTTGCGCTCGGTTCGTTTACGCGCCGGCGACGTGCTGGTGCTGCAGGGCCGCTTCGATCGCTTGCCCGATGCGCTGAAGGCGCTCGGCATCCTGCCGCTCGCGGAGCGCGACGTGGCGCTGGGGCGCAACCGCAAACGCTAGGTTCCGCTGCTCGTGCTCGCCGCCGCCATGGGCGCGGTCGCATTCGAGCTGTTGCCGGTCGCGCTGGCATTCTTCGGCGCCGCGGTCGCGATCCTGCTCGCCAAGTCGCTTTCACTGCGCGAAGTGTACGAGACCGTGGAGTGGCCCATCATCATTCTGATCGGTGCCTTGATTCCGGTGAGCGAGGCGGTTCGCACCACCGGAGCCTCGGACCTGGTGGCGGGGTGGCTGTCGAGCGTCACCAACGCGCTGCCGCCCCTCGGCTCGCTGGCGCTCATCATGGTGGCAGCCATGGCCGTCACGCCGTTTCTCAACAACGCGGCAACGGTGTTGATGATGGCGCCCATCGCCGCCAGCCTCGCCGGCAAGCTCGGGCTCAACGTCGATCCGTTCCTGATGGCGGTTGCGGTCGGCGCCGCATGCGACTTCCTCACGCCCTTCGGGCACCAGTGCAATACGCTGGTGATGGGTCCCGGCGGCTACCGCTTCGGCGACTACTGGAAGTTCGGCCTGCCTTTGTCGATTCTGGTCGTTCTGGCGGGGGTGCCACTCGTCGCCTGGGTCTGGGAGCTCAGGCCCGCCTGACGCCTTTGGTCTTCGACTGCCCGTATCGAGCTCCACAGGCTTTCCTCGATCGCCTGATCCATGTCCGCTACCAGCGCTTCAGCCGAGTACGCATGCCCGGCATGGCAGCGGAAGCGCATGCGATCGCCTTCCTTCAACTGCCGCAGCACGCCATGGCATTCCGGGCAGGCGTACCTCGAGGGCTCGCCCAACGCTTCGATTCCGGCCTCCAGGGCGGCATTTTCCTTGGCGATCTCGACTTCGATGTTGATGGGTTCGGGCAGGGTATAGCCTCCTGCCTCGGCAATGTCCTGCCTCGCCAGCTCCACCAGCAGGCTGGCTATTCGGCGCAGCGGGACGCAGTGGTCGACACGCACGTGCTCGCGCGCACTTTGCGGCATCGAGCGAGCTTCCGCATCGTCCGGGTCCTGGACGACGGCAACGCCGCCGAGTTGCTTCACGGTCCAAAGGCCGGCGGTTCCATCGTCCAGTGCGCCGGTCAGAATGACCCCGATGACTTGCGGACCATAGGTCTGCGCCGCCGAGCGAAAGAGCGGATCCACCGCGGGCCGAAAACGGTTTTCCTTCGGCCCCCGGGTCGCGCACAGCCGCGACGGCTCGACGATGAGGTGGTGGTCGGGCCGCGGCACGTAGATGACGCCTTCGCGCAGCCGCTCCTTGTCATTCACCATCACGGCAGGCAGCGGACCTGCGCGCTCGAGGATGCGATCGAGGATGCCCGGGGAATCGGGCGCTACGTGGATCACCGCACACAGCGCGGCAGGAAAATCCGCCGGCAGGCCCGCGGCGATCGTGCGCAGCGCATCGATACCGCCAGCCGATGCCCCCACTACCATGAGATTCCGCCGCATCATTCGGGCCTTGGTTCGGCCAGAGCGGCTTGCGCCGCCAGTCCTGGGTCTCTCGCGGATGCGAGATGCCGCGATTATCGCACGCCTCGTTCCCGGACCGGCGGCTTCCGATATCATGGACGCAGAGGTCGCCCAGCGCTGATCGCGGTAGCGGCGGCACCGGCCGACCAGGAGATTGGGAGATGAGCGAGACAGCAAGCACGATGCCGTGCGCGCCGGACGAGCTGCCCACCTTCGACGACAACACCGTCGTCGGGCTGGGCGCTTCGGCGGGCGGCATCCGAGCGCTGAAGCAGTTCTTCAGTGCCGTGGCGGACAACAGTGGGATGGTCTACGTGGTCATTCTGCATCTGTCCCCCGAGCATGAAAGCCATCTCGCCCAGGTTCTGCAGCAAGCGACGCCGCTGCCGGTGACGCAGGTTCGCGCTCGCGTTCGCATCGCCCCGAACCAGGTCTACGTGGTCTCCCCGAACAACCGGCTGTTTCTGGCCGATGGGCATATCGAAGTCATGCCGATGAACGGCGCCGAGGAACGGCGTGCGCCGGTGGACATGTTCTTCCGCACGCTCGCCGAGGCGCAGCGCACGCGCGCGATCTCGGTGATCCTGTCGGGAACCGGCGCCAACGGCTCGATGGGGATGAAGCGCATCAAGGAGTGCGGCGGGATATGCGTCGTCCAGGAGCCGACCGAGGCCGACTTCAGCGACATGCCGCGCAACGCCATTGCGACCGGGCTGGTGGACTACGTGTTGCCCGCCACCGAGATTCCGGCCCGGCTTGTCCACTATCACAGCCAGCTCAATACGGCGAAGGCCGTGGAGCGCGACGCAGCCGACGAGTACGAGAAGGCGCTGAGCGACGTGTTCGCGCTGCTGCGCGTGCGCACGAGCCACGATTTCACCAATTACAAGCGCTCCACGGTACTGAGGCGCATCGAGCGCCGCATCAACGTGCAGGATCTTCACTCGATCGTCGAATACGCGCGTTACCTGCGCGAGAATCGGGAAGAAGCGCGCCTGCTGCTGCGCGATCTGCTGATCAGCGTCACGAATTTTTTCCGCGATCCCGAATCGTGGGCCGCACTCGAACGCCATGTCGTCCCGAAGCTGTTCGACCACCGTACCTCCCAGGATCATGTCCGGGTGTGGGCGGCGGGATGCGCGACCGGCGAAGAGGCCTATTCCACCGCCATGCTGCTCGCCGAGCAGATCGCAAATCCGCTCAGCGCGCCCACCATCCAGGTGTTCGCCACCGACATCGACCACGCCGCATTGGCGAAGGCGCGGTCGGGTTTGTACACGCTGAACGACGCCGCCGACGTGCCGCCGGAGCGCCTGCGGCGCTTTTTCATCAAGGAGGGCGATTCGTACCGCGTGCGCCGGGAGCTGCGCGAGATGGTTCTGTTCGCTCCCCACAACGTGCTGGTGGACCCGCCGTTTTCCCACCTCGACCTCGTAACCTGTCGCAACCTGCTCATCTATCTCAACCGGGCCGCGCAGGACCGCATCCTGCGCCTGTTCCACTTCGCCCTGAACCCGGACGGCTTTCTGTTCCTGGGCAATTCCGAGTCGGCCGAGGACGCCGGCAATCTCTATGTTCCCCTGTACAAGGAACATCACATATTCCAGAGCCGTAACGTCGAAACCCCGGTGACGCTGCCCCCGGTCAGCGCGACGACGTTGCCGGCTATTCAATGGTCCGCCGATGCGCGCGCGCCGGAGTCGCGCCTGCGCGAGCGCATGTCGTACCAGGAACTGCATCAATGCCTGCTCGAGCACTATGCCGCGCCCTCGGTGGTCGTAGGCCAGGACTACGACATCCTGCACCTGTCCGAACACGCTGGCCGCTACCTGCAGTTCGTCGGCGGCGAGCCGTCGCAGAATCTGCTCAAGGTGGTCCGTTCCGAGCTGCGCCTCGAGCTGCACAGCGCCCTCAACCACGCCGCCCAGTACCGGACCAGCGCCGAGACGATCGCGGGCCCCATCCAGATCGATGGCGCAACAGAGCACGTCAAGCTGATCGTGCGGCCCGTGTTCAGCGAAATCGACACGTCACGCGGCATGATCCTGGTCCTGTTCGAAACGATCGACGGAACGCAAGCCGACGAGCCCGCCCGGGTGGGCGATGCCGTGCAGCGGGTCGAGCCCATTGCCCGCCAGCTCGAAGAGGAGCTGATGCGGGTCAAGCTGAAGCTGCGCACCACCATCGAGCAGCACGAGCTGCAGCAGGAGGAGTTGAAGGCTTCCAACGAAGAGCTGCAGGCGATGAACGAGGAGCTGCGCTCGTCCGGCGAGGAGCTCGAGACCAGCAAAGAGGAGCTGCAGTCGCTGAACGAAGAGCTGACCACGGTCAACCAGGAGCTGAAGATCAAGATCGACGAGCTCTCGGCGGCCAACAACGACACGCGCAACCTGATGAATTCGACCGACATCGCCACCGTCTTCGTCGACCGGGCCATGCGCATCAAGCTCTTCACCCCGCGGGCGCGATCGATCTTCAACCTGATCCCGGCCGATGCTGGCCGGCCGCTCATGGACATCACCCATCGGCTGACCTATCGGGAGCTGGTGCACGACATCGAGCGGGTGCTGGACACGCTGTCGGTCGGCGAGCGCGAGGTCGAGGCAACCGACGGTCACTGGTACATCGCCCGGGTGCTGCCGTATCGCACCGCCGACGACAGGATCGTGGGTGTCGTGCTCACGTTTACCGACATCACCGAGCGCAGGCGGGCAGAGCAGGCGCTGCGCGAGAGCGAGGAAAGCCTGCGTGCTGCGCATGAACAGCTGGAAGCGCGCGTCGTGGCGCGGACCCAGGAGCTCGCGGAAGCGAATGCGGCATTGCGGCGAGAGATGGACGAGCGCGTGCGGGCCGAGGCGGTGCGCGTGCGCCTGCTGCGCCGGTTGGTGCGTGCGCAGGAGGAGGAGCGCAGGCGCATCTCGCGCGAGCTGCACGACCAGCTCGGACAGGAGATCACCGCCCTGGGGCTCCAGCTCGCCGCGATGAAATCCTCGGCCGACGCGACAGCGCCGCTCCGGGCGCAGATCGCAGCCTTGGAAGACATCGTCAAGCGACTCGACAGCGATGTCGACTTTCTGGTCTGGGAGTTGCGCCCCACGGCGCTGGACGACCTCGGTTTGTCCGAGGCCCTGTCGGACTACATTGCAAGCTGGTCGAAGTACTTCGACATTCCTGTCCGCTTGCAGTCGCGTCTTACGGCGCGCCTTCCGGCCGAGATGGAGACCGTCCTGTACCGAATCGCGCAGGAAGCGCTCAACAATGTGGCCAAGCACGCGCAAGCCACCGAGGTCGAGCTGCTGCTGGAACGCGATGCCGCGGATGTTTCCCTGGTGGTGAAGGATAACGGCGTAGGATTCGATATTTCGGCACCGGTCGATCCGCGAGCGCTGGGCTTGCTCAGCATGCGGGAGCGGGCCGGCCTGGTGTCGGGAACGGTCGAGATCGATTCCGGGCCAGGAGGAACGACCGTGCGTGTTTGCGTCCCTGCCTGGGAACGGCATGACGCGGGGAATGAGCGTTGCGGAAGTGGCGATGCGCCGATCGAGTAGCCGCAACGGACGCGGAGATGCGCCAGAACCTGCGATCACCGGACGATGGCATGACCAAACTACGTATTCTTCTGGCCGATGACCATGCCATCGTGCGCGATGGGCTGGGCATGCTGATCAATGGCCAGCCGGACATGGAAGTGGTGTCGCAGGCGGGCACGGGGCGCGAAGCCGTGCGACTTGCCATGGAGAAGGGGCCCGACGTCGCGGTCCTGGACGTGTCCATGCCCGATATGGGTGGGCCGGAAGCGGCCGAGAAGATCGCCGAGCACTGTCCCTCGGTGCGAGTCCTGGCGCTGACACGCCATGCCGACCAGGCCTATCTGCGCCGATTGCTGCAAGCGGGCGCATGCGGCTATGTGCTCAAGAAGAGCGCCGCCGATACCTTGATCAATGCCATACGAATCGTCGCTCAGGGGGGCACGTACATCGAGCCCGGCCTGGCGGGGCCTTTGCTGCAGCGAACCTTCAGCCATCCGGTCGCTGCCGTGCGGTCGCATTCCAAGGAGGTCCTGAGCGCACGCGAAGAAGAAGTACTGCAGGGCATTGCGTGGGGCCGCAGCAACAAGGAAATCGCCGCGGCGCTTTCGCTGAGCATCAAGACCGTCGAATCCTACAAGTCGGCCGCGATCGAAAAGCTACACTTGCGCACCCGTGCCGACATCGTGCGCTACGCCGTTGCGCGCGGCTGGCTGTCCGAAGACGTGGCGCCCGATTAGCGGCTCTGACGCACCCCGAAGCGGCTCTGGCGCACCCCGAGTCCGTACCGGCACGCCCGGGATATCCCCGGGGCTGTGCACCCCTATCCTGTATCGCGCTGCGTGCCCGTGCGTGCCAGAGTACCTTGGCATGCAATTGTAGTGCCCTTCCGCAATCGGGTGCGGTTGGGTCTTCACCCCAGGGCGAGGCTCCCATGAAGCAATACCAGATCGTTTGGCGCGAGCAGCAATGGCACCTGATGATCGAGGGCCAGGAATGCGGGCTTCTGCAGAGCGACGATCGGAGCTATTTGGTGCAAATCGCCTGCAAGGTTGCCGCCGAGCGGGGATCGGCGGTGGATGTCTTCGATGCTCGCAACAAGCTCGAAACCCGCTTGTCTTTTCGCGACGGAACGCTCGCCATCGATGGATCATACCCAGGCGACCCCGCGATTTCTGCCGATCCCGGAGCCTTCCAACGGCCGTCGCTGCTCTGAGCGCCCGGGCGTCCGCGCCACGAACATCCGTAAAGCAGCCGCACGACAGCTGCATGTGCCGGCATCGATCCGAGCGCTAGACGCTAGACGCTAGACGCTAGACTTTGGTAGGCAACGGTTGATCCTTTTGTCGGATGGCAAGGCGCAGGCTCGCCGTCGACAATGTGCTTCGTACGACAAGCCCGGCGCGAGCGCCGGGGGAGCCCGGGCCGCATTCGTGCAGTCGAGAGCGTGGGCGCATCGACGTGGAGCGAGGACACCGCCATGCCAACCAGTTGCAAGCAATGGGGCGTTTGCAGCAAGGCTTCGTTCATTCTCGGCATTGCCGCGACCATCTGGCTCGTTTGGTATTGCGCGGCCATCGCAGCTTCGGGCAGCTCGGCGGATGCGCCACGGGTGCAACAGCATCGCGCTCTCGTGGAGCGCACGGGGCTGGAAGGCAGCGAAGCGTCGGCCGCTGGCCAGGATCCCGTCCGTGCCCGCTTCGAGCAGTTTTCCGAGCAGGAAATGAAGCTGTTCTACACGCGCTGCTCGCAGGAGGGCATTTCCCGCCGGCTCGACGGTGGCGAGGCGATGGCGTGCTCGATCGGCTACGACGTCCTGCTGAGGAAACATTTCGCCGGGGATTTCGAGCGGCTGCTCGCCTGGTCCCGGTCGCGGCGGGCAGCCGAGTCACACTGACAGAATCACAATAGCATCGAGGCGAGACGCACGATCCCCTCCGCCCCGTTTCGCGAGGCGCGGTCGGCGGTGCGGGGCACGGTTACAACAATCTGCGATGCGAGTCGACACTCCGTGCGCGGCGGCTGGCAGTCGCGGCCCCGGCTACTGGTAGAATCGATGCGTTCGCGCGCACCCGCTGTGAATTCGCAATCGGCAATGCGTTCGCGCGGGAAGGCAAGAACGCAGGCAGGCGTCATGCGCCAGCTGAGCAGGCATGACGGGTGCGTCGCATCGGATTCGCATACACGGCTCGGACAATGGGCGAAACTGAGGCCTTCCTCGATCTGTATCGACACGGATTCATCCGCGCCGCCGTCGCCGTTCCCGAAGTCCGCGTCGCCAATGCCGAATTCAACGCTGCGCAAACCACGCAGCTTCTGGAGCAGGCGGCCAGCCAAGGCGTCTGCCTGATCGCGTTCCCCGAGCTCGGAATCACCGGGTATACCTGCGACGATCTGTTTCACCAGCAGGCACTGCTGCAAGGCGCCCAACGCGCTCTGAAAACGCTGCTGGAGGCGACTCGCGCGCACTCTCTGCTCGCCGTCTTCGGCGCACCCTTGCAGATCGACGGCGCGCTCTACAACTGTGCCATCGTGGCGTGCCGCGGACGCATCCTCGGCGTGGTGCCGAAAACCTATATTCCGAACTATCGCGAGTTCTACGAGCTGCGGCAGTTCACGTCCGGCGATGCCTGCCGGCGCGCGTCGATCAGCCTGTGCGGGCAGCACGATGTCCCGTTCGGAGCCGAGCTCCTGTTCCGCGCCGAGGATCTCGACCGGCTGGCAGTTCACGTCGAGATTTGCGAAGACCTGTGGTCGCCCATTCCGCCGTCGTCGTACGGCGCCCTGGCCGGTGCGACCGTGCTGCTCAATCTGTCGGCATCGAACGTGGTCATCGGCAAGGATTCGTACCGGCGGCTGCTGGGCGCAAGCCAGTCGGCACGCTCGATCGCAGCCTATCTCTACTGCGCCTCCGGCTACGGCGAATCCACCACCGACCTGGCCTGGGATGGTCACGGCTTCATCTACGAAAACGGCACGCTGCTGGCCGAATCCGATCGCTTCCGCTACCAGTCTCAGCTCACCTGCGCCGATATCGATCTCGACCGTCTGGTGGCCGATCGCATGCGCCAGAATACGTTCGCACAGGCGGCGCTGCGGCATCGGGAGAGCGTCGATCGGTTTCGCACGGTCGAATTCAACCTGAATCGCCCGGCCCAGCGGGTGGTATCGCTGGCGCGTAGCTACGACCGGTTCCCATACGTACCCAACGATCCGGCGACGCGCGATGTGCGCTGCGCCGAGATCTACGAGATCCAGATCCAGGGCTTGGTGAAACGCATGCAGGCGATGCAGGCGCGCAAGCTGGTGATCGGTGTATCGGGCGGGCTCGACTCGACCCATGCGCTGCTGGTGTGCGCGCGCGCGATGGATGTGCTGAAACTGCCGCGTGCCGACATCATGGCCTACACCATGCCGGGTTTTGCCACCGGCAAGCGCACGTTGGGCCAGGCACACCGATTGATGCAAGCGGTCGGCGCCACCGCGCGGGAAATCGACATTCGGCCGTCATGCCTGCAGATGCTGAAGGACATCGAGCACCCGTACGCCCGCGGCGAGCCGGTATTCGACGTGACCTTCGAGAACGTGCAGGCCGGGGAGCGGACGAGCCACCTGTTCCGGCTCGCGAACCAGCATGGGGCACCGGTGGTGGGAACGAGCGACCTGAGCGAGCTCGCGCTCGGCTGGTCGACCTACGGCGTCGGCGATCACATGGCGCACTACCACGTCAACGCGAGCATTCCGAAGACGCTGATCCAGTACCTGGTGCGCTGGGTCGCGGCGACCGGCCAGCTGGGGGCGGATGCCTCCAGCGTGCTGCGCGACATCGTCGATACCGCGATCAGCCCGGAGCTGGTGCCTGGGGATGCCGAAGACCAGCCCGGCCAGCTGTCCGAGGCGACCGTCGGCCCCTACGAGCTGCAGGACTTTTGCCTCTACTATGTGCTGCGCTTCGGCTACGCGCCTGCCAAGGTTGCGTACCTCGCCCATTCAGCCTGGGGCGACCGGCGTTCGGGCACGTGGCCCGATGTGCCGGAGGCGAAGCGCAACGAATACTCGCTCGCAGCGATCAAGCGCTGGCTGCACGTGTTCCTGCGCCGGTTCTTCCAATTGAGCCAATACAAGCGCAGCTGCATCGCCAACGCGCCGAAGGTGGGCTCCGGTGGATCGCTCTCGCCGCGCGGCGACTGGCGTGCGCCGAGCGATGCCGAAGCCGCCGTGTGGCTCGCGCAGCTGGACGATATCCCGGATAAACCTGCTCAATCCTGAACGGGGGACCGACCGTGTTCGTCGAAAAGCGCCTTGCACGATTCGCCCAGCATCTCATGACCACCGCGCCGGTGCCGATGCGCCTGCAACTCTGGAACGGCCTCGCCTACGACCTCGGCCCTGCGCCCGCCGTCACCGTCAAGGTGAAGAAGCCCTCGGCCGTGAGGGCGCTGGTGGGAGCCGACTTCTCCGAGCTGGGCGAAGCCTTCATCCATGAGCTGATCGATGTCGAAGGGTCGATTTTGGAGGCGATGCGGGCCGCCGACGCCCTGGTTCACGGCGCCCGGCCGCATGCGGCGACCTGGACCCGGCTGCGGCGCGTGATGGGCCATTCGCGCAAGCAGGATGCGAGGGCGATCGAACATCACTACGATGTGTCGAACGAGTTCTACCGCCTTTGGCTCGATCGAAACATGACCTATTCGTGCGGCTACTTTCGCAGCGACGACGATAGCCTCGATGCGGCGCAGGAGCAGAAGTTCGAGCACATCTGCCGCAAGCTCATGCTCGCGCCCGGCGAGCGTCTGCTGGACATCGGCTGCGGCTGGGGCGGCTTGATCCTGCATGCCGCCCGCCATCACGGCGCGCGGGCGCTCGGCATCACGCTGTCGCGCAATCAGTTCGAGTTCGTGCGCGAACGCATCGCACGCGAAGGGCTGGCCGACCGTTGCAGCGTGGAGCTGCTCGATTACCGCGATGTGCCGGAGAACGAGAAGTTCGACAAGATCGCGAGCGTCGGCATGTTCGAGCACGTGGGTCTTGCCAATCTGCCGGTTTACTTTCGCAAGATCGAGCGCCTGCTGGCCGACGACGGCCTGGTGATGAACCACGGCATCACGACTATGGACCCGAAAAGCCGCGCGGTCGGGCTGGGCGCGGGTGCGTTCATCGACCGCTACATCTTTCCCCATGGTGAGCTGCCCCACTTGAGCCTGGCGATCCGCGCGATGAGCGAGCAGAACCTGGAAGCGGTCGACGTCGAGTCGCTGCGGTATCACTACGCCAGGACGCTCGACTCCTGGGCATCGCGCCTGGAATCGGCGCAGGCCAAGGCGCGCGACCTGGTGGGCGAACAGCGCTACCGCACCTGGCTCGTATACCTCGCCGGCTGCGCGCACGCCTTTTCCAGCGGATGGATCTCGCTGCATCAGATCCTGGCCGCCAAGGCAGATCGCAAGACGATGAAGCCGTTGCTGTGGACGCGCGAGCATCAGTACCTGACCAAGCTGCGGGCCGCAAGCGGGGCCGGGTCGACGTGAGTCCCGAAATGGGGACGCACACAATTCTCCTCGCAGTTTTCCAGCGTACCGTCGTATGCGGATGTGGCGTAGGAAAATTGTGTGCGTCCCCATTTCGCGCATGAACGGATCGCTGGCGCCGCTGCTTCGCCCGCGCTCCATCGCGATCGTCGGCGCCTCGGCCGACTTTCGCAAGGTGAACGGCCGCCCGCTCAAGTTCCTGCTGGAGAAGCAGTACGCGGGCGCGATCCATCCGGTCAATCCGAGATACGACCGCATCGCGGGCCTTGCATGCTATCCCAATGCGACTGCCATTCCGGGCGAGGTCGATCTCGCCATCGTAGCCGTTCCGGCTGCAGTCGTTCCTGCGGCGATCGACGACCTCGGAAGGAAAGGCGTCCGGGCCGCGGTGATATTCAGTTCGGGCTTCGGTGAGATGGGCACCGAAGGTGCCAAGCTCGAAGCCGAGCTCCGGTCTCGTGCGCGAGCGGCAGGTATCCGAGTCTGCGGCCCGAACTGTTTGGGGCTCGTGAACGCGTTCGACCGCGTCATGGCGAGCTTCGGCCAATACGCCGACGGACCGACCCCTCCAGGGCCGGTGGCGTTCGTCACCCAGTCTGGAGCTTTCGGAACCGCGATCGCCGCGCTCGCCCGCCGGCGTAATCTCGGGTTGGGTTACTTCGTCAATACCGGCAACGAGATCGACGTCACCTTCGCCGAAGTGATGCGCGACGCTCAAGATCGAATCCCCCGACATCGCCCACAAAACCGATGCCGGCGGCGTGCGCCTCGGGCTCGCTACCGAGACTTCGATTCGCGCCGCCTACGACGAAATCGTGGGCAATGCAGCGGCACGCTTTCCCCGCGCACGCATCGAGGGCGTCGCGGTTCAGCCGATGGCGCCGCCGGGCACCGAGCTCGTCATCGGCCTGCAGCGCGATCCGGTCTTCGGCGTCGTGGTCATGGCGGGCCTGGGCGGAATTCTGATCGAGGTTCTGCGGGATGTAGCGTTTCGCAAGGCGCCGGTCACGCCAGCTCAGGCGCTCGCCATGCTGGATGAGCTGCAACGCCGCGCCCTGCTCGACGGCGTGCGCGGCAAACCGGCGATCAGCAAAGCGGCGATCGCGGATCTGCTCGTGCGCGTCTCCCTGTTCGGCGCACAGCACGCCGCGCGCTTGCGCGAGCTGGATCTCAATCCGGTGATCGCGTCGGGGGCGACGCTGTATGCGGTCGACTGGCTGCTCGTGCTCGACGACTGACTGTTAGAACCACACCACTCCGTCGGCTGCGCCGACACCCCTCCTCATGAGAGGAGGGGAGATTCAAACACCTTTCTACCATCCCAGCACGTAAGCCGGCCGGCGCGGATCGGCGCCGCCGTGGAGAACGCCGTGCTTGCGATCGTTGACGATGGCGCACACCGATCCTGCGCGGGGCGTCCAGTCGCCCCAGCGAAATACCTTGTGCCCCCTGCGTTCGAGCGCATCGCTCACTGCAGAGTCGATCCGGTTCTCGATCTGCAGCCGGCCCGGGAAATAGGGATGCGGCTGGAACGAGCCCGGGAAGCTGTAGGTCGCGAAGCGCGGCGCTTCGACGGCGTCCTGCGCTGCCATGCCGAATACGTTGATGTTGAGGAAAACCTGCAGCATGGCTTGAGGCTGCACGTCGCCGCTGGGCGTGCCGAACGGCATGAGCAGCTCGCCGTTCTTGAACGCCAGTGCCGGATTGGGCGTCAGGCGCGGGCGCTTGCCCGGGGCGACCGACGCGGGATGATCGGGCTCGGCCCACGACTGGGTGCCGCGACCCGAGCACACGATGCCCACACCCGGGATGGTCGGGGTCTGGTCGCTGCCGTCGCTCGGCGTGGCGGAGAAGGCATTGCGATCCTTGTCGACGACGCAAATGTACGACGTGTCGCCCGGACCCGGCCCGTGCTCGGTCTCGGGCGGCGGCATCCAGCGATTGGCGATTTCGCTTAACGTGCGCGGATCGCCGGCGGGCGGCATCTCGGCCCAGGCTTTGGCCGGATCGATGAGCGAGCGCCGATGGGCCGCATAGCGCTCCGAGAGCAGACCCCGGATCGGAACCTTGACGAATTTCGGATCGCCGACGTGGTTGTGCCGGTCCGCGAACGCGAGCTTCAACGCTTCCACCAGCAGGTGGATGTACTCGGGCGAGTTGTGACCGAGCGACGCCAGGTCGTAGCCCTTCAGGATGTTGAGCGCCATCGGCAACACCGGCCCTTGTGACCATGGGCCGCAGGCATGCAGCTCGATGCCGGCGAAACGCGTCTTCAGGGTCGGCTCGAAGCTCACGCGATACTCGGCCAGGTCCTCGCGGCTCATGAAGCCGCCCTGCGCACGAATGAACTTCACGATCTCCGCAGCGATGTCGCCGCGGTAGAACGCTGAGCGTACGGCGGCAAGCCCCGCCTTGCGGCCCTTGCGGCGTGCCGCACGCTTCTCCTCGTCGGCGAGGAAGATGAGCGTGCGCCCGAGATCGGTCTGCACGAACAACTCGCCCGGCTGAGGCACACGGCCTCTGGGCAGGAATACTTTCGCGCTCGACGGCCAGCGCTCGTAGCGAGCCCGGTTGTTGGTGAGGAAGCGCGTCAAGGCCGGATACATCGGGTAACCTTCGGTCGCGAAGCGGATCGCGGCCGCGGCCACCTCGCCGAAGCTCATGGTGCCGAAATGCTCGAGCGCCGTGATCCAGGCATCCGGCGCGGCCGGCACGATGCAGCGCTCGACTCCCGGCGGGATCAGTCCGCCGTGCGTCTTCAGGAAATAGTCGGGCGTGATCGCCTTCGGCCACACGCCGAGGCCGTCGATCGACTGCACGCTGCGGCTCTTCGCCAGGTAGATCATTTGCGGCGCGACGCCGCCGAAGCTCACACGATCGGTCTGCAGCACGTCGATGGCGATGCCGGCGGCAACCCCGGCGTCGATCGCGTTGCCGCCGGCTTCCAGGATCATGAAGCCGGCATGCGCGGCGAGATAGTGGCCGGCCGATATCACGTGTCGGGCGCCCATGATGGTCATTTGACTCAAGCTCGCATCCCTTCAGGTTCGAATCGCACAGCGGTATGTGCGGTTGGAGAATAACGGCCGGGCATGTCGACATCGTAGCGCGCCCCGATGCGATTGTCCGAACCCTAGCCAACATGTGGACACGCTGACTCGCGGCTCGATGCGATCGGTGGATAATTCCATCCGGATCATGGTTGCCGTACCTCACACACATTCTCCGTTGCACTCGCCGGCGCCGCTGAACATCCGCACGGCGGTCTGGTTCTTCGCTCCGCTGATTCTCACGACCGAGTTGCACCAGCTTTCGCACTCGCTCGTGCACGCCTTCCTCGCCCGTCTCGGCGATCCCACCACGACGCTTGCCGCATTCAGC